>NZ_JAMDJP010000025.1:0-65156 GCF_023475945.1 Shewanella sp. 8A | reverse complement strand
CATACTGAAGCAGGAGTTTTTACTGCACCGATGTAGGACATTTGCGGAGCTGAAGATACTTGTTAGAGAATCGATAGCAATATACAACGATATGAGACCGCATCTGAGTTTAAATATGGCAACGCCCAATCAGGTGCACAATAGAAAAGGCCAGCTACTGGAGCTGGCCTAAAAACTGTCAACCTATCTTAGGACGGGACAAGTAGAATAACTACACGTCATGTCTCATTTTGTGAGCATAGGTGTACCGGAGCGAATACATTTTCATCTCGAAACGTTAACTCGCTCTGGTTAATTTACAACTTACTCCTAAATTTAGTGCAATAAAAAGGCCTGCAATGCAGGCCTTTACAAGTATCAATGCTGCTTAAGCAAGTAATAGCTTGTTCAGTGTCTCGCTTGGGCGCATGGCTTTTTCAGCTTTTGCGGCGTCTAAACGATAGTAACCGCCTAAATCCACTGGTGCACCTTGCGCATTGTTGAGTTCAGCCACAATCACTTGCTCATTGGCGCTTAAAGCGTGCGCTAATGGAATAAAGTGAGCTTGTAACTGCTCGTCTTTGGTTTGAGCGGCTAATGCTTGTGCCCAGTACATCGCCAGATAGAAATGGCTACCACGGTTATCTAGCTCTCCAACGCGTCTTGATGGCGACTTGTTGCTATCTAAGAACTGACCAATGGCTTGATCTAAGGTATCCGCCAGTACTTGCGCTTTAGGGTTACCCACAGTTTGGCTTAAATGCTCTAAAGAAGCCGCTAATGCCAGGAATTCACCTAGAGAGTCCCAACGTAAGTGACCTTCTTTTTCAACCTGTTGTACGTGTTTAGGCGCACTACCGCCCGCCCCCGTTTCAAACAGGCCGCCACCATTCATTAATGGCACGATAGATAGCATCTTAGCACTGGTACCCAGTTCGAGGATTGGGAACAAGTCAGTCAGGTAGTCACGCAGTACGTTACCAGTAACAGAAATAGTATCTTTACCTTCTTTGATGCGCGCTAAAGAGAAACGTGTTGCTTCTTCTGGTGACATGATGCTGATGTCTAAACCGCTGGTGTCATGCTCAGGCAGATATTGCTTCACTTTAACAATCAATTGCGCATCGTGGGCACGATTTGCATCTAACCAGAATACCGCAGGAGTATTGCTTAAACGTGCACGGCGTACGGCCAATTTCACCCAGTCGCGAATCGGCGCATCTTTAACTTGGCACATTCTCCAAATATCGCCCGCTTCGACGTTGTGGCTCATTAACACTTTGCCACTGGCATCAATCACGTTAACGACGCCATCAGCTTGGATTTCGAAGGTTTTATCGTGGCTGCCGTATTCTTCGGCTTTTTGCGCCATCAGGCCCACGTTTGGCACACTGCCCATAGTGCTTGGATCGAATGCACCGTGTTCTTTACAGAAAGCGATAGTTTCTTGATACACACCTGCGTAGCAACGGTCTGGGATCAACGCTTTAGTGTCGTGCAACTTGCCATCTGGACCCCACATTTGGCCTGATGAACGAATGGCAGCTGGCATAGAAGCATCGATAATGATGTCGCTTGGTACGTGTAAGTTGGTGATGCCTTTATCAGAATCTACCATCGCCAGCGCTGGGCGCTCAGCATAAACGGCGGCGATATCCGCTTCAATCTGTGCACGGACATCGGCGGGTAAACCAGCGATTTTGGCGTATACATCGCCAAAGCCGTTGTTCACATCAACGCCTAGCTCAGCAAATAATGACGCATGTTTATCAAACACGGGTTTGAAGAACACTTTCACTGCGTGGCCGAACATGATGGGATCAGACACTTTCATCATGGTGGCTTTAAGGTGCAGTGATAACAACACGTTTTCGGCCTTGGCATTGGCGATTTCACGCTCGAAGAAGCTCACTAAGGCTTTTTTGCTCATCACTGACGCGTCGATGATCTCACCAGCTAGCAGTTTCAGGCCAGATTTCAATACCACTTCTTGACCGTCTTTTTGCGACAGTACGATGTTAACTGTGTCTGCGTTAGCCAGAGTCACTGACTGCTCGCTACCGTAGAAGTCACCTTCGCTCATGTGAGCAACATGTGATTGAGACTCTTTGGTCCACTTACCCATTGAGTGTGGGTTTTTCTTCGCGAAGTTTTTCACAGACAGCGGCGCGCGGCGATCAGAGTTACCTTCACGCAGTACAGGGTTTACCGCACTGCCTTTGATCTTGTCGTAACGGGCTTTGATAGACTTTTCTTCGTCAGTCTTTGGCTCGTCAGGATAATTTGGAATGTCGTAACCTTTCTGTTGCAGCTCTAAAATACAGGCTTTTAACTGCGGAATTGAGGCACTGATGTTTGGCAGTTTGATTATGTTTGCTTCAGGTTGATTGGCTAATTCGCCCAGCTCAGCTAAGTGATCGCCAATTTTTTGCGCGTCAGTCAGTTTTTCAGGGAAATTTGCAATCACACGGCCCGATAAAGAAATATCACGGGTTTCAACCGCAACACCCGCCGCATCGGTAAAGGTTTTGATGATAGGTAACAGAGAAAGCGTTGCTAGCGCTGGTGCTTCATCGGTTTCGGTATAAATAATTGTTGGTGAGTTATCTTTCATGTTACATCCTACATTATTGTAAAATTTAATATTTTTATAATAATTTTATATCATGACGAACAAACATTGGCACGGCGGAATTCTCTATCGAGGCAATCGTGAACGCCTCTGCTACCTCAAAACCCGCGACAACATCCTCTTTGCGTTCGCCAACGTGGGTAAATCGACTCATTAATACCTAACAAACATTTAGGCGTAGATCACATTTTCAGGCCGACATCATAGAGCATTCGCAGTAATATTCAAATTCCACTAACGGCGAATGCCAAGTACACTGTGTACAGATTATTGATACACGTCCTCAAACTTTTAAGTTCGGTCGTCAGCTTACAGTGACTATTAGCCACAGCATGAACAAAAACAGCACGCCAGCAACCGCATCCAGCCCACGCGCCAGCGGCAAACGCCCCGCTACAGGGCGCGCCAATCCGGCGGATAACCGCAATAGCGCCAAGAAACCCCGTACCTTCGCCAAAAATGCCAAGCCAAGTTTACAGCAAGTGCCAAACGCCAAGCGAAACAATGCTGAGCGTAGCGGCGCCAAGCCTCGTCCGCAGCAGCGCTCTTCGGCTGCACGCACAAAACCCCAAGGCGAGCCGATGATCGTCTTATTTAATAAGCCGTTCGATGTCCTATGCCAATTTACCGATGAGCAAGGCCGCAAGACCTTAAAGGATTACATCCCTATTCCGGGTGTGTATGCCGCAGGGCGATTGGATCGCGACAGTGAAGGCTTATTACTCCTCACCAACGACGGTCAACTTCAGGCCAAACTGACTGAACCGAAAAAGAAAACCTTTAAAACCTATTGGGTGCAAGTCGAGGGGGAACCTACGGAAGCAGATTTAGCGAAACTGCGCCAAGGGGTTGAATTAAAAGATGGTATGACACTCCCCGCTAAAGTCAGCATCATGGCGACGCCGAATGTTTGGCCGCGTAATCCGCCGATCCGTGAGCGAAAAAACATCCCTACCACTTGGCTGGAAATTCAAATCCACGAAGGACGCAATCGCCAAGTACGGCGGATGACGGCCCATATTGGTTTTCCGACCTTAAGACTTATTCGCTATAAAATAGGCCAATGGAGTCTAGATGATTTAGCGACAGGTGAGCATAAATGCATACTGGTGGCTCAAAAGACCGAATAGTCTTACGCCAACAAGCAATCTAATATCCCTAATCTAACTGCGCAAAGGTAATCACTGTGACAGTAAAAGCAAGATATAAACCCAATGTAACAGTTGCTTGTATTATCCATGCCCCTACCGAGGATAAGTATCTATTAGTGGAAGAGTGGATTGATGGTGAGCAGCGTTTTAATCAACCAGCAGGACATTTGGAAGCGAATGAAAGTCTTATCCAAGCCTGTGAGCGCGAAGTCTTTGAGGAAACAGGCCTCCAGCTCAAGCCACAGGGATTGGTCGGGATTTATCAATTTAGCGCCAATCAGGACCTCGCTTTTGTGCGTTTTACCTTTTTGGTGCAAGTCGATACGCTACTCACACCTAAGCCACAGGATGCGGATATTTATGCCGCCCATTGGTTGAGCTTTGAGCAGATCGCAGCTAAAGCTCATCAACTGCGCAGTCCATTAGTGCTCGATTGCCTCAACGATTACCGCAAACAGTTGCAACAAGGGCAAATTCATTCGCTCGAATTACTCAATAGTCAGCGTCTGTAGGGATGTCAAAGATAGCCCCAAGCAACAAGGCGTGATAGAATACGCCCCCGCGTAAATGCGCGATTCGATAAGGCATTTAACTGCGCTTTTGGGTTAAAAATTTGGGGTATTTTAGCATCATGCATCTTGTGCTTAATGATGTTGGGCTGATGTATCTCAGATGCTAAACGGATCACCAATAAGCCTGCCCTAACTACGCAGCTAATATAAACGCAGATTTAAAAGTGAGTCATGCACTAATGACAACGGTTCAAGCCACGACTCGCTAACACATATACTCAATGGTTTTAGGATCTATGACATCAATCGAACCCACTCATACAGGTAAAAAAGTCATTGTCGGCATGTCCGGCGGTGTTGATTCATCCGTTTCAGCCTATTTGCTTATGCAGCAAGGCTATCAGGTTGAAGGCCTTTTCATGAAGAACTGGGAAGAAGATGACAACGACGAGTATTGCGCGGCCGCCGAAGATTTAAAAGATGCTCAAGCCGTTTGCGATAAGCTTGGGATCAAACTCCACACGGTCAACTTTGCTGCCGAATATTGGGACAATGTATTTGAGTATTTTCTTGCCGAATACAAAGCAGGTCGTACCCCCAATCCCGATATCATGTGCAACAAAGAAATCAAATTTAAGGCCTTTTTAGAGTTTGCCGACGATATTCTCGATGCCGACTACATTGCCATGGGTCACTATGTGCGCCGCCGCGACAATGCCGATGGCACAACGCAAATGCTGCGCGGGGTCGACAATAATAAAGATCAAAGCTACTTCCTATACACCTTAAGCCATGAACAAGTGGCACGCAGCCTGTTTCCGGTGGGTGAACTCGAAAAACACGAAGTGCGAGAGATCGCCAAACAGATGGGATTAATTACCCATGATAAGAAAGACAGCACTGGCATTTGCTTTATCGGTGAACGTAAATTCACTGAATTCTTAGGTAATTACTTACCCGCACAGCCTGGCAACATCGAAACCGCCGAAGGCGAAGTCATTGGCAAGCACCAAGGTTTGATGTACCACACCTTAGGCCAACGTAAAGGTCTGGGGATTGGTGGCATGAAAAATAGCAATGATGACCCATGGTACGTGGTGGATAAAGATCTCAAACGTAACGTGCTTGTTGTTGGCCAAGGTGGTCACCATCCGCGCTTGATGTCCAATGGCATGTTTGTCAATCAACTACACTGGGTCGACCGCAAAGGTCCCGCCGATGGCAGCCAAATTGTGGTTAAAACCCGTTACCGCCAGCAGGATATCCCTTGCACCCTCACCTATCTTGATGACAATACCCTCAAAGTGGTGTTTGACGAGCCCGTTGCCGCCGTGACGCCTGGCCAATCAGCGGTATTTTACGATGGCGAAGTGTGCCTCGGTGGCGGAATTATCGATCAACTGATCAGAGGATAAACCGTGAACGAACAGCTCCATGATCGTACTATGGCCTTTGCAGGAATACTGCAGGCCATTGCACAAGTTCAGTATTTAGCCCGTCATGGTGAAAGCGACACCGATGAGCTAGCTGCCAGTTTACACACCATTTTAGTGACTAATCCCGAAACCCCCGCCGATGTCTACCAAGATAAGGCTGGCCTGCACAAAGGCTACCAATTGGTGTTAAATCAACTGGGGGATAGCAGTCAAAAAGATGTGGAAATAACTCGCTATCTGGTGGGAATTTTAGCCCTTGAACGTAAATTAACCCGTTCAAACACCGGGTTAGCGATGCTTGCCGAACGCATCAATCAAGTGAATCGTCAGCTACATCATTTTGCGATCACCGACGAACAAGTCATTGCCAATCTGGCCAGTATTTATAGCGACATTATCAGTAATCTTGGACCTAAGATTCAGATCTCAGGCAATCCAGTGTGTCTGCAACGTCCAATAGTACAACAAAAAATCCGCGCCTTGCTGCTTGCAGCCATGCGCAGCGCAGTGTTATGGCGACAACTAGGCGGCAAACGTCGACACTTAGTCTTTGCCCGTAAAGCCATCTTAGACACAGCTAAGAAAAGTCTTACCCTATAATAAAATAAGTTTTCATCAAGGAGCTTCACATGGATCTTTCCGCACTAACTGCTATCTCTCCGGTAGACGGCCGTTACGGTAGTAAAACAGCGTCATTGCGAGGGATTTTCAGCGAGTTCGGTCTTACTAAGTACCGTGTTCAAGTTGAAATCAACTGGTTAAAGTTACTCGCTGATTGCCCAGAAATCACCGAAGTGCCACCATTAAGCGAGTCAGCGATCGCGCTTCTCGATGCCATTAAAGACAATTTCAGTGAGCAAGATGCGCTTCGCGTGAAAGCCATTGAAAGCACCACCAACCACGACGTGAAAGCAGTTGAATACTTTATCAAAGAAAAAATCGCAGACAACGCTGAACTCGCCGCTGTCGGTGAATTTGTTCACTTCGCCTGTACTTCTGAAGATATCAACAACTTAAGCCATGGCTTAATGTTAACTGAAGCCCGCGAGCAAGTGGTACTGCCTTATTGCAATGAACTGCTCAGCGCCATCAAAAAACTGGCCGTTGAATACCGCTCAGTACCTTTGATGTCACGTACCCACGGTCAGCCAGCCTCGCCTTCAACCTTAGGCAAGGAAATGGCTAACGTAGCCGTGCGTTTAGAGCGCCAAATCAAGCAAATCGCGGCCGTTGAAATCATGGGGAAAATTAACGGCGCCGTAGGTAACTACAACGCGCACATATCTGCATACCCAGAAGTGAACTGGCATGCACTGTCTGAACGTTTTGTGACGAGCTTAGGCCTGCACTGGAACGCATACACCACTCAAATCGAACCGCATGATTACATTGCTGAGCTCTTTGATGCGATTGCGCGTTTCAACACTATTCTGCTCGATTTCGACCGTGACGTTTGGGGTTATATTGCCTTAGGTCACTTCAAGCAACGTACCATTGCCGGTGAAATTGGCTCATCAACCATGCCACACAAGGTCAACCCTATCGACTTTGAAAACTCAGAGGGTAACTTAGGTATTGCCAATGCGTTGATGCAACATTTAGCCGCAAAACTGCCCGTTTCAAGATGGCAACGTGACTTAACCGATTCCACCGTACTGCGTAACTTAGGTGTGGGTATCGCCCACTCGCTGATCGCCTACCAAGCGACCTTAAAAGGCATCAGCAAGTTACAAGTGAATGAAGAGCATTTACGTGCCGAGCTAGATCAAAACTGGGAAGTATTGGCTGAGCCAGTACAAACCGTGATGCGTCGCTATGGCATTGAAAAGCCATACGAGAAGTTAAAAGAATTGACACGCGGTAAACGCATCGACGCTAAACAACTTGCCGAATTTATCGACGGTTTAGCCCTGCCAGAAGACGTGAAGGCTGAGCTGAAGAAGATGACGCCAGCCAACTATATTGGCCGTGCAGAAGCATTCGTTGACGAACTTAACTAAAGTTCAGTTTACGGCTAACGCTTCGTTTAACGCTAAGCTGACATGCTTAGCTTATTATCTAGCCTAAATAAGGATTGAGGCGGTTACATTGTTAAGGATGTAGTCGCCTTTTTTGACACTATGTATAAACTCAATCTCGATATTGCCCAGTTCCTCAAGGATTACTGGCAACAAAAACCTGTGGTCATCAAAGGCGCTTTTCCTCACTTTGAAGATCCAATCAGTGCCGATGAGCTGGCCGGCCTTGCCTGCGAAGAAGAAATCACTTCGCGCATCGTCGTGACCCAAAAAGATAACTGGGAAGTGATCCAAGGCCCCTTTGAGGATTACGACAATTACGGTGAAACCCACTGGCAATTATTGGTGCAAGCGGTTAACCATTGGTATCCCGACTCACAACCCCTCGTTGAGGCCTTTCGTTTTCTCCCCGATTGGCGATTCGATGATTTGATGGTGTCATTTGCCACTCCAAGTGGCGGTGTCGGTCCCCATATCGACAACTACGATGTGTTTATTATTCAAGGCGAAGGTCAGCGCCGCTGGACCGTAGGTGACAACACCCCACAACAACGTCGTGGCGGTAATCCTAATTCACCTCTGGTTGAAGACTTTGACCCCATCATTGATATGGTGTTAGAGAAAGGCGATATGCTTTATATTCCGCCAGGATTCCCACACTGCGGTGAAACCTTAACCTTAGCCTTGAGCTATTCAATTGGTTACCGCGCACCCAGTCAGCAAGAATTAGTCAGCGAAGTGGCCGACTATTTACTCGACAAAAATTTGGGTCAACAGCGTTTTACCTCCGCATCCGAGCCAGCAAATCCGGGCATTATTAGCCAAGATCATCAACTCGGCATTATGTCGCTGTTAAGCCAGCTTGCCCAAGATCCTGCGAGTTATCAGGTTGTGCTAGGTAAACTGCTAAGCCAAAACCGATTCGAATTAGATATTTGTGAAGGCGAAGAAGCCTATAGCATCGACGATCTGCAAGATGCCTTTGAACAAGGCGCTGGTGTAAATCGCATTGGCGGTTTAAAAGTACTACGTTTAGAGAATGATGCTCACTCGCGCTTATTCATTAATGGCGAAATCTATGATCTGCCCAATACACCCGAAGCAGTGCTTGTACAGTTAAGCGATCATGTCAGCTTTGATAGCGAAACGGCTTTGGCGTTATGCGAACATGATGAAGTACAACAGCTGTTGCTGGAACTGATTAATCAAGGTTTATACTATTTAAGTGATGAAGAAGCGTAATCCTTTAATATGGAACGAAACCGTCGGTATGCTCAACGTAGAACACAACGCTTGAGACAGACTTAAACAACAAAGGCACTCAATCGAGTGCCTTTGGTTTTATGACTTAACACAAGGAAATCTAGCTATTCCACAGTTTTTCATCATTGTGCATACGATATAAACTCTCTGCACGGGAGACTAATAACTGGGCAAATTTTGCCTGGGTTGCATCACGTCTGGTTGCGCCTGAACGGATCAAATTTTCAGCCTGCATTTGCCACATCATCGAGAAATGACGAACCGCATCACGCGCCGTTTTAGCCACTTTGACATCCACAAAATCCGATGGTAAATCGCCTGACATCACCCAATAGGTTTTGGTCGTAGGACGTTTGGATTCCATCTTCCAAATCGCTAAATAAGGTGCAAGATAACGGCTCTCATCGGCTAAAACCTTGCTGGGGATAACCCCTTTTTCCGCTAAAAAACGGTTCGCTTTTTGGAATTGTGTTCTGACCCACTCTTGGCGCAATTTCTCCATTTCTTCAGGAGAGATTGTTGGTTGAGCTTGATCGACAGCTTGTTCAGTCATACTTCCGTCCTATCTTATTGTTATAGCGCGGCTCTCATTCTCGGGACAGCACGCGAATCATACTAATGTCAGAGAATATCATCAGTTAAAACTGGTTTCGCATCTCTAAGCTTACGTTTACGTAAAGTGGAAAGCTAGATTGCCACAAATAATCTATTTATTCGGTCATTATGCATGGTTGAGAGTATCGCTAAATGCTATGGTTCTGCAATAAATATAACGAGCTGTCGATGGGAAGTCGTTCCATCGACGTTTTATTGTGTATAGCGGAGAACTTCACGTGGCTGTATTTAATCATGTATCCTTTGATGAACATGAACAGGTCGTATTCTGTCATGATAAAGAAAGTGGCTTAAAAGCCATTGTTGCCATCCATAACACCAACTTAGGTCCAGCTGTGGGTGGATGCCGGATGTGGAATTATCAATCCGATGATGAAGCCCTGACAGACGTATTACGCCTCTCCCGTGGTATGACTTACAAAAATGCCCTCGCCGGTTTAACCATGGGCGGTGGTAAGTCAGTGATTATTGCCGATCCTAAGCGTCCTGATCGCGAAGCCCTTTTCCGTGCCTTTGGCCGTTTTATCAATAGCCTCGGTGGACGTTACTATTCTGCTGAAGACGTGGGCACCACGACCGCTGATATCATGATTGCCCATCAAGAAACACCTTACATGGCAGGCCTTGAAGGCAAGAGTGGCGATCCATCGCCATTTACAGCATTAGGCACCTATTTAGGGATCAAGGCTGCAGTTAAACATAAACTCGATTTAGACAGCTTAAAAGGCCTTAAGATCGCCGTTCAAGGTGTTGGCCATGTCGGTTACTACCTGTGTAAACATTTGCATGAAGAAGGTGCACAGCTGATTGTTACCGATATTCACCAAGCATCACTGGATAAAGTGGCTACCGACTTTGGCGCCATCGTTGTTGCTCCACAGGATATCTATGCCCAAGACGTGGATGTCTATGCGCCATGTGCACTAGGTGCAACTCTAAACGATGTCACTCTACCACAACTCAAAGCTAAGATTGTTGCGGGTTGCGCCAACAACCAATTAGCCGAAGTCCGCCATGGCGAGCAGTTAAAAGAAATGGGCATTCTGTACGCGCCAGATTATGTGATTAACGCTGGCGGCATTATCAACGTGTCATTTGAAAAAGATTATGACGCAGCAAAATCAGAAGCTAAGGTCAGAGAAATCTACAACACGCTGCTGAAGATTTTTGCTAAGGCCGATGCTGAAAACCGCACGACAGGTGCAGTAGCTGACGAAATGGCCCGTGCCATTTACCAAGCGGCCAAAGCCTAATAATGCAGTAGGCGGACAACGAGTCGTTGTCCGCCTCAACCACTTCCCTCGCTCCACTTATCTATCTAAAAAATAAATTCCTCTCAATACCAATCAGATACCAAAACGCCACGTAAAATTCACTTTTCTGTAGTGGAAAACCCTATATGTCTCTGCTTGAATTAACTACTCGTCAGTCACGGAGAAGGTGCCACTATGGTCAGTTTCAAATATGAGCTGGGGAAAGATTCACTTGAATTACAAGCAAGTGATTGGTCGGGTTTGGAGAGAGTCTATATCAATGGCCAAATGGTTTCGCGCAAACTCAATTTTAGCCATCAAAGTGAACATTTGATCAAATTGAAAGATGGTGGGCAATGCCTATGTAAGTTGTTTATTGACCCCTTCACAAATGAGTTAACTTGCCGTATTTATAAGCGTAATCAGCTAATCACTAGTCTGAAACAGGGAAAAAATAGCTTAATGCAGCGACAACGATTACTGCAACAAGGGTTATTACTGGGGTCAAGTTTAGTATTACTTTTTATGCTACTTCCACTGTAAATAACCGAAAGAAGCACAATAAAACTTACGGATTAGATGACAGTTTATTTATTTTATTCAAAAGCTTAATAAAATAACTTCGTTCATCTTCAGTAAGATTAGCAAGAAACTTTTCATTGACGCGCTCGGCCTCACGGATCAAATCCTGCTCCAGCGCCTTGGCCTCATCGGTGAGAAAAATCTGGAAAGCTCGGCGATTATCGAGTTCTTGATGGCGGGTGATGAGGCCTTGCACCTGCAACTGATCGAGCAAACGGGTCATGGTATAGTTCGCTACATCACAACGTTTGGACAACTCGGTCTGAGTAATCCCCTCCTCCTGCCAAAGCGCGAATAATACTGGCCACAACTTAATGTCGAGCTGATAGCGTTTCAACTGCAAATCGAGTTCATTTTGCAGCTCAATATTTAAGTGCGAAACAAGATAGCCTAAGCTTTCATAACGGTTCAAACAGCACCTCCGAAAACAACATTTAGACCCATCGACACAAACCTAAACCCGAGTAGGATTGGCTAAGGTTAGTTTTAATACTATCACTTAACCCATAATAAACTAGTCAGCCTCCCCAAGTTATTACAATCAAAATCTTTAAGCACTGAGGCCACCTTCATCGGTTAAATTGAATTCATTCACAAAATTGTAGTAACAGGCACGGCTCAATTTTCCCCATAGGCCACGCTCTAGCGGCAGATAAATCCCAAAGTCGGTGAGCTTTAAACGATTGAGTGTAGCCAGAGAATGCTCGGTGCCAATACTACTGTGCAGCGTTAAACCCGATGCTGTCTCATCCTTCATATAATCCACAATCACCAGTGGCGCATCATCCACCTCGACTCGCACCTTTTCGACTGGTGTGATCAAAAAATATTCGCCATCGATGCCATGTAAAATACTGGCAAACAGCTTAGCAAACTTCGTCGGTAATGGGCTGTCCTGATATATCCAGTCACCGGAGAGTTGGATACGAAATAACGCGACTTCACTACACAGCGCCGTTGGGTGTGTGGTGACGTCATACGGCGTTGGCTTGCTGGTGAATGCCTGTAGCGTATCGATAACATTGTCCGTGTGTTTTTCCATAGCGTCCCCTCAATAAAAAAACCAGCCTGACGACTGGTTTAGTGTGGCATTGCCTTAGAGATTATCCAATCCCTAATTAAAAATTGGTTAAGCCTTAACGAGCTCCAATAAAGCCTCTAATGGATGTTTTGGCTTGTAACCGGCGAAACGTTTCACTTGGCTGCGACAAGAGTAGCCAGAGACTAACACCTGCGACGCGTCTATCTTGCTTAAAGTGTCTTTCCACGACATATCAAACAAGGTCTTAGAACGCTCAAGATTCTCAGCCTCATGGCCGTAGGTACCCGCCATGCCGCAGCAGCCCAAATTCACCGCCGTCAATTTAGCGCCAAAGTGAGTGAAGATTTTGCTCCACTCATTGGCGGTATTAGGCTTCGCCGTAGACTCAGTACAATGGCTAAACCAAGTAAATTGTTTATCTTGCATGGCCTTAGTAGGAATATCCTGCAGTATGCCAAGCAGCCATTCGTTAGCCAGTTTAACCTCAAACGCGCCGCGGTTAGCCCCTAAAATTTCTTTATATTCATCGCGATAACAGAGCACTAAGGCGGGATCGATCCCAACCATCGGCATACCTAACTTATGCACTTGATTTAAGAAATCCGCACTCGACTGCGCCGTTTTAGCAAATTTACCCAAGAAGCCCTTGATATGCGTCGGTTTACCGTTGGGCTTAAATGGCAGTAGAACGGGTTTTAATCCTAAGGTTTCAATCAATTGGATAAAGCGATACACCAAGCCCGCATCGTAGAAACTGTTGAAGGGGTCTTGTACAACTAATACAAATTTTGCCCTCTCATCGGCGGGGATGGCCTGCAATGCCGCCAGATCATAGCCGCGGCTCGCATGGCCATCGAGTCGTTGTTTTAAGGTTGGCACCGACAGCGCTGGCGCATCCACATAGCCAATAGCCTTTTTGATGACCCATTGACTGAGTGGGTTTTGCGAGGCGAAATTGGTCAGCCTTGGCGCAGCAGCCATCAGAGGTAAGCTGTCTTCTATGCCCGCAACCAGGTAATCCTTGGCCGGACGCAGATAACGTTGATAGTAAATATTAAAGAATTGCGCCCTAAACTTAGGTACATCCACTTTCACCGGACATTGGCTCGAGCAAGCCTTACACGCAAGACAGCCCTTCAGCGATTCCATCACTTCGTGGGAATAATCGTAATCGCGCTTCGCATTGATGGTATTTTGCATCCGCTGCAAAATGCCTAAGGGTTTGGCTTTCGCCAGCGCGTTCACATCCACCCCTTCCGACTCAAGCAAACGCAGCCACTCACGCATCAGACCCGCACGGCCTTTGGGGGATTGCACCCTATCGCCAGTCACCTTAAATGACGGACACATGGGCGAGTAGCTACTGTAATTAAAACACAGGCCATTGCCGTTACAATTCATCACATCGGGATAGGCATCGCGTACTTCGACGGGAATTTGTCTGTCAAACTTGCCGCGCTTGGTACTATCCACATCAAATGCCAAGCTGCCGACTTGCTTGGGCGCCACTAACTTGCCGGGATTAAGCCTGTTATCAGGGTCAAATAGACCTTTAATATCTTGCAGCACACCATAAAGTTCATCGCCAAATACCGATGGGCCGTATTCGCCACGCACGCCCTTACCATGCTCGCCCCACATCAGGCCGCCGTATTTGAGCGTCAGTGCTGCAACTTGATCAGAAATCACCCTCAACAGTTTTTCATCTTCGACATCGCACATATCCAGCGCAGGCCTTACGTGTAATACGCCTGCATCCACATGGCCAAACATACCGTATTGCAAATTGTGACTATCGAGTAGCGCACGAAACTCCATAATATAATCGGCAAGTTTTTCAGGCGGCACAGCAGTATCTTCGGCAAATGCAATGGGTTTGCGACGTCCCTTGGTAGCACCGAGCAATCCAACGGCCTTTTTACGCATGCCATAGATTTTCTCAATACTGGCCTTATCTTGAGTGACTTGATAACCCACAACACCACATTCACCGTGACCAATTTGCTCGGTCAATACAGCCTCAAGATTCGCAAGCTTTTGCTCAACTTCTGCCTTATCACCAGCAAACTCGACCATATTCAGGCCATCGATGACTTTACCCGGCACTTCTTGAATAAGGTCGGAAACCGAATGCCAAACAATGTCCTCGCGGGCAAGATTAAGCACTTTAGAGTCCACGGTTTCAACCACCGTAGCCCGCGCAGCCACTAAGGAAGGAGCATGACGCAGCGCAGACTGGAAGGAATCGTACTTAATGTTCACCATCGCCCGCTCACTCGGCAGTGGTGTAATGTTGAGTTTCGCTTCGGTGATAACCGCCAGCGTGCCTTCAGAGCCTGTTAAAATACGTGAAAGGTCGAACTGAGTTAAGCCTTCATTCCAGACATTCTTTAAGTCATATCCAGTTAAAAATCGATTGAGTTTAGGGAATTGCTTTTCAATCAGCGCTCGCTTCTCGCGGCATACCTTTGCAATTGCCGAAATCAGTTTTTGTCCAAGCGGATTTTCACTCACGTTATCGGGATTACATAACAGACCCGCATCGAGAGGACGAGTATCTAACACACTGCCATCTATCAATACACTGCGCAGTGCCAGTACATGGTCGGAAGTTTTACCATACACCAAAGAGCCTGCGCCCGAGGCGTCGGTGTTGATCATACCGCCAATAGTGGCGCGGTTTGAAGTTGAGAGATCGGGACTAAAGAAGAATCCATGGGGACGCAGCGCATCATTTAGCGCATCTTTAATGACCCCAGCTTCAACCCTAACCCAGCCCTGCTCAGGATTCACTTCCAACACACGATTCATATAACGAGACACATCAAGGATCAAACCGTGGGTCAGCGACTGCCCATTAGTGCCTGTTCCGCCACCTCTGGCACTAAAAGTCACACCCACAAACTCTGCTTTCGTAGCAAGTTTAAGCGCTATCTCGATATCCTTTTGATGTTTAGGATAAAGCACCGCCTGGGGCAAAAATTGATAGACGGAGTTATCTGTGGCTTGCACTAAGCGCGCGCTGTAGCGCTTATCAATATCACCTTCATAGGCACTTTGTTCTAAAGCATCAAGATAGGCCAGATAAACAGGTTCTAAGGTTTGTTGATGTGATAACAGAGGTAACATGGGCGGCTTCAGTCAATTATTGTTATGCGGCCCATTATAAACAAAAAAAAGCCGCTAAAAAGCGGCTTTTTTAACACCTTGATAAAATTACGGCCTAGATCAAGCGTGCGCTTCGGCTAAATATAACCAAGTATCAATTACTGTATCAGGGTTTAACGATACGGTATCGATGCCTTGTTCAACTAACCAAGCCGCGAAATCGGCGTGATCTGAAGGTCCTTGACCACAAATACCGATATAAGCACCCTTGGCCTTAGCCGCTTTAATGGCCATAGACAGCAGGATCTTCACCGCTTCGTTACGCTCATCAAACAAGTGGCTGATGATGCCTGAGTCACGGTCAAGACCGAGTGTTAACTGTGTTAAGTCATTTGAGCCGATAGAGAAACCATCGAAGTGCTCAAGGAACTGATCCGCTAACAGCGCATTTGATGGTACTTCACACATCATGATGACGCGTAGACCATCTTTACCACGCTCTAAGCCCTGCTCTTTCAGCAGTTCAATCACTTGCTCAGCTTCTTTCACGGTACGGACGAATGGGATCATGACTTCAACGTTCTTCAGACCCATTTCATTACGCACGCGCTTAATCGCTTCACATTCAAGTGCGAAACAATCGCGGAATGATTCAGAGATATAACGGCTCGCACCACGGAAGCCCAACATTGGGTTTTCTTCCTCTGGCTCGTAACGGTCACCACCGACTAAGTTAGCGTATTCGTTAGACTTAAAGTCTGACATACGTACGATCACTTTCTTCGGATAGAAAGCCGAACCAATAGATGCGATACCTTCGACTAAGCGAGCGATGTAGAACTCAACAGGAGAGTCGTAACCGGCGATCATCTCGTTGATTTCTTCCTGCAATGCAGCATCTTGTTGGTTGAATTCAAGCAACGCTTTCGGGTGAATACCGATCATACGGTTGATGATGAATTCTAAACGCGCTAGACCCACACCTTCGTTAGGTAAACGGGCAAAATCAAATGCACGATCTGGGTTACCCACGTTCATCATGATCTTCATCGGTAATGCTGGCAATGAGTCAACGCGGTTTGAAATCACTTCAAACTCTTGTTTACCTTCGTAGATGTAACCTGTGTCACCTTCGGCACAAGATACTGTCACTAACTGACCATTCTTGATACGGTCGGTCACGTCGCCACAACCGACTACCGCTGGTACACCTAATTCACGGGCAATAATCGCCGCGTGACAGGTACGGCCGCCACGGTTAGTCACGATGGCGCTGGCGCGCTTCATGATAGGTTCCCAATCTGGGTCAGTCATGTCGGTCACTAACACATCGCCAGGTTGGATTTGATCCATATCCGCAATAGAGGTTAATACCTTAGCCACACCAGAACCCACTTTATGACCGATAGCGCGACCTTCAGAGATCACTGCGCCACGGCTCTTTAAGTGGTAACGTTCAATTAATTGTACGTCTTCACGGCTACGAACCGTTTCTGGACGCGCTTGAACGATATAGAGTTTGCCATCGTTACCGTCTTTCGCCCACTCGATGTCCATTGGACGACCGTAGTGTTTTTCGATAACCATCGCTTGTTTAGCCAGTTCCATCACTTCGGCGTCGTTGATGGAGAATTGACGACGTTTTTCAGCAGCAACGTCTTCAATTTTCACTTGTTTGCCGTGAGCAGCATCATCGGAATACACCATCTGGATGAGCTTACTACCGATATTACGGCGAACAACGGCTTTATGACCTTGAGAAAGGATAGGTTTGTGGACATAGAATTCGTCAGGGTTTACCGCACCTTGAACAACCATTTCACCCAGACCGAAAGATGAAGTGATAAACACCACATCATTGTTGCCTGATTCAGTGTCCATGGTGAACATAACACCTGATGCCGCTTTGTCTGAACGAACCATGCGTTGTACGCCGGCAGACAGGGCAACACCGTGGTGCTCATAACCTTGGTGAACACGGTATGAAATTGCACGGTCGTTAAAGAGTGACGCAAACACGTGCTTAATCGCCACGAGTACAGAGTCAAATCCTTTCACGTTTAAGAAGGTTTCTTGCTGACCAGCAAAAGAAGCATCTGGCATATCTTCTGCGGTAGCAGAAGAACGTACTGCAAATGATGCATCGCTAGTTTCAGCGGCAAGTTTATCGTAAGCTTCACGAATGGCTTGCTCTAAAGCTGGTTGGAATGGGGTGTCAATCACCCATTGTCTGATCTGTGCACCTACTTTTGCCAGTGCATTGACATCATCTACATCCAGTGTGGCTAGAATGTCATAAATCTTCTGGTTTACTCCACTTTGTTCAAGGAACTCATTGAACGCATAAGAAGTAGTCGCAAATCCGCCAGGTACTTGAACACCGGCATTAGCTAGATTGCTGATCATCTCGCCAAGAGAAGCATTTTTACCGCCAACCAAGTTGACGTCACCCATGCCTAATTCCTGATACCAGAGTACGTATTGCTGCACAGTTCTATCTCCGCAAGTTTATTTCAGTGGCCCCTTCACACGAGGGCAGCGGCATTTTACACTCCCGCTGAAGAAGCGTAAATCTATAATTTTATTTGTAATTTTATTACTACAAGAGGTCAGTATGGCACCAAAGGTATTTTACATCTCCGACGGCACAGCGATCACAGCAGAGGTTTTTGGGCATGCAGTTCTCTCGCAATTTCCATTAGAATTTGAGTCACTTACAATTCCATTTGTTGAAACATTGGCAAAAGCTGAAAACGTTAAACGACAAATTAATGATTGTTTTATTACAACAGGCGAACGCCCCTTAGTGTTCCATTCAATCGTTAAACCGGAAATTCGGGACATCATTTATTCGAGTGAAGGTCTCGATTACGATTTTTTAAATACCTTCGTCGCTCCACTTGAACAACATTTAGGCGTAAGTGCATCGCCTGTATTACACCGCACCCACGGTAAAGCCAATCAGGGTTATGAAGCCCGTATCGATGCCATCAATTTTGCGATGGATAATGATGATGGCCAAACCATGAAGCATATGGATCAGGCCGATTTGATCCTGCTGGGCGTGTCTCGCTGCGGTAAAACCCCGTCCAGCCTCTATTTATCGATGCAGTTTGGTATTAAAGCGGCTAACTACCCGTTCACCGAAGACGATATGGATAACCTTAAACTGCCCGAAGCCTTAAAACGCAATAAGAAAAAATTGTTTGGGTTGACCATCGATCCGGTACGCTTACATGAAATCCGCCAAAGTCGGATGGAAAACAGTCGCTACTCTTCCTTAAAGCAGTGTCGTTTAGAGGTAAAAGAAGTCGAGATGATGTTCAAACGTGAACGTATTCCCTATATCGACACCACCAACCACTCGGTCGAAGAAATCGCCACTAAGATTTTGGATGTCACCGGCTTAGAACGTCATATGTTCTAATCTTGATGATTTCGAACGAGACAATCGAGTCCCTCGATTTAGGCTAAATAGGTCTAACTTAAATCAAATTCATTGCACAGTTGCCGACAATTAACACAATTGGCACTGTGCAATGCTGTTCGATTCGTTATAATCCGAGGCAATCTGGCGAAAAGCGCCGCACGCAAGCTCGGTATTTTGAATGACCATTAAAACAGACGAATTACGCACTTCCTTATTAGCTAAAGTCATCTCACCTGCACAACTGGCATCTGAGTACCCGTTAACCCAAGATGCAGCCGATTACCTCGTTCAGCAACGTCGTGAAGTTGAAGCCATTATTATGGGCGAAGATCATCGTCTACTGGTGATCATTGGCCCTTGCTCTATCCATGATACGCAAGCTGCCCTCGACTACGCCCGCCGTTTAGCTGTGCTGCATCAAGAGTTAAAGGACGATCTCTGTATTTTAATGCGGGTGTACTTTGAAAAGCCGCGCACCATTGTTGGCTGGAAAGGGTTAATTTCCGATCCTGACTTAGATGGCAGCTTTGAACCCAATAAAGGATTGCGTATTGCCCGTCAGCTACTACAGCAAATCACTGAGCTGAAATTGCCGATTGCCACCGAGTTTTTAGATATGGTGAACGGTCAATATATTGCTGATTTAATCACCTGGGGCGCTATCGGCGCTCGCACCACTGAAAGCCAAGTCCACCGCGAAATGGCCTCGGCACTCTCCTGCCCTGTGGGTTTTAAAAATGGAACCGATGGCAATATCAATATCGCCGTTGATGCCGTTCGTGCCGCCAAAGTGCCACATATTTTCTATTCACCAGATAAAGATGGCGCCATGTCTGTCTATCGTACCCATGGCAATCCTTATGGGCACATTATTTTACGCGGTGGTAAAAAACCTAATTACTTTGAGCAGGATATTGAACAAGCAAGATTAAAACTTGAGTCTGTCAATGTAACGCCGCGTGTAGTGGTTGATTTTAGCCACGGTAACAGTGAAAAAAATCACCTAAAACAACTGGTCGTTGCTGAAAATATCATGGCGCAAATGCGCGCGGGCAGTACGGCCATTGCCGGCATCATGGCAGAAAGTTTCTTACATGAAGGCAATCAAAAAGTGATTGAGGGTCAACCTTTATGCTATGGCCAAAGCATTACCGATGCCTGCTTACATTGGGATGACTCAGAAAAATTACTGCGAGATCTGGCTAAAGCCTCACGCGATAGGCGTGAACTTCTCGGTAAATAAGTCGATTACCAAACACTAAAGGCTTCCACTGGAAGCCTTTTTACTTTTCGTTTTGTCTTAAAACCTAACGATATAGTCGTTTTATATCATTCAAATTGAAAACTCACTATAATCGCGCCTCTTGAAAATGCATAACCTCAGGTTGCCGTATGCCACATTCACTCGACTCTACTCGCCCTGCTTTTTCCGATGCCATTGAACAACGAATCAATCAATCCGAAGCGCGTGTAATCAAAGCCGTATTTCCTTCTATCACCAATCACCACAATACCTTATTTGGTGGTGAAGCCTTAGCATGGATGGATGAAACCGCTTTTATTGCTGCGACTCGTTTCTGCCGTAAAGCCTTAGTTACAGTCAGCTCTGATCGAATCGACTTTAAAAAACCTATTCCAGCGGGTACCTTAGCAGAGCTTATCGCCCGCGTGATCCATGTAGGTAATACCTCGTTAAAGGTCGAAGTCAATATTTTTGTCGAAGACATGTACCAAGATCACCGTGAGCATGCGATCCGTGGCGTATTCACCTTTGTTGCGGTAGACGAACAACGCCATCCAACCCAAGTGTGGACGGCTGAATAAGATTTATACTACGTAATAACGTACTCTAGCCCTTTAACAGCAAGGTTTTAGGGCTAATTTATTCGTTCATTTAAGCAAGACAAAAGTATAACAACCAGAAACATATAAAAATTTTGTCCTTCTTGCTGCATAAACCAATAGGATCCTCGATTACTTTTCTGTTACATTGGGTTTAATCTTCACGCGCCACGAACATAATCAAAAAAGCCATGAAGCTAGAAAACTTAAATATAATTATTGCCGACGACCATCCATTGTTTCGAAATGCACTACGTCAAGCACTCAGTAGTGCCTTTGAGCGCACCCAGTGGTTTGAGGCTGACAGTGCCGATGCGTTGCAGTCTGTGTTAGATTCACAAAGTGTCAGCTACGATTTGGTTTTACTGGATTTGCAGATGCCAGGTTCCCACGGCTATTCGACGCTTATCCATCTGCGCTCTCACTACCCTGAGCTGCCTGTTATTGTGATTTCGGCCCACGAGGATATCAATACCATTAGCCGTGCTATTCACTATGGTGGTAGTGGTTTTATCCCTAAATCGGCGTCGATGGAAACCTTGAAAGAAGCCCTAACCGCTGTTTTATGTGGGGATTTATGGCTACCTAAAGGTGCTGATATTATACCTATCGAAGATGACAGCACTGATAAAATGGCCAGTAAGCTCTCAGATCTCACGCCGCAGCAATATAAAGTACTGCAAATGTTTGCTGAGGGCTTGCTCAATAAACAAATCGCCTATGACTTAGGGGTTTCTGAAGCAACAATAAAAGCGCACGCCACTGCCATTTTTAGAAAACTAGGCGTTCGTAATCGCACTCAAGCGGTTATTGCTTTAAGTCAGCTTGAAATGGATAAAGTCGATTTGTCATAGTCGTACGTGTCATTTCAATTCTCAACACAATAAAAATGCCGCAATTGATGCGGCATTTTTATTAATTTCACCAATAGTGTAGCTTAATCAACGCATAGGCAGATTTTTATCTGCAAACATCTCATCAATTAATTGCTGATCACGCAATGCGACGGCCTTCTCAACCACATCACGAGTTAAATGTGGCGCAAAGTGTTGAATAAAATCATACATATAACTTCGTAAGAAACTACCCTTCCTGAAACCAATTTTAGTGGTGCTATGGGCAAATAAATGGCCAGCATCGATGGCAACTAAATCTTTATCAATATTTGGATCAATCGCCATAGAGGCAATCACTCCTACACCTAAGCCTAAGCGCACATAGGTTTTCAGCACATCAGCGCTGGTAGCACTAAAGACAACCCGCGGCTCAAGGTTTGCACGATTAAACGCTTTCTCAATTTCCGATGCCCGATCAAACCCAAACACATAAGTCACTAATGGAAAACGAGCTAAATCTTCAATACTAATATGAGTCCGTGTTGCCAAGGGATGATCTTTTGGCACAACGACGGAGCGATTCCAGTGATAACAAGGCAACATAATCAAATCGGAATACAAATGCATCGCTTCGGTTGCAATCGCAAAATCAGCATCACCTCGGGCTGCCTGCTCACTGATCTGCGATGGCGTCCCCTGATGCATATGTAGGTTAACTTTGGGATAACGGTCGATAAACTGGCGAATGATATGGGGTAAAGCATAGCGAGCTTGGGTATCCGTTGTCGCAATATTCAATTCACCTTGATCCGGTTTTGTATATTCCTCAGATACTTTTTTAATACTTTCAACTTTACCTAAGATGTCATTGGCGATATTAATCACCTGCTGTCCAGCTGGCGTCACATGGGTCAAATGTTTACCACTGCGACCAAATATTTGAATACCTAATTCATCTTCCAACATGCGAACTTGCTTACTGATCCCAGGCTGTGATGTGTATAAATTTTCAGCTGTGGCCGATACGTTAAGGTTATGCTTTACGACCTCAGCAATATACCTGAGCTGTTGCAGTTTCATCTTATGTCCTTGTCTCAAACAGGCTGAAATGGATTGGTTAAAATAGCACCACTCAGTATCAGCTATAATCAATCGTTATAGTATATAGTAAAAATTAAAGCAAATAGGAATATAGAGCACAAGTCTTATGTTTCAAACGACAGAAATGATAACCTAGGCTAAGATAACTATGCTAGTTTATTGATTTATTGTAGCATTAGCTCAATTGGATAAATAATGGAACAGCTATGACATTCACCTTGGTTCTGATCCTCATCGGTGCACTATTACTGCTTGTTATCGGAATTAACGTAATACAACAACAAAAAGAACGTGCAGAGGCTGAACGTAGGATTGAATTTGCCCGCCAACGTGCGATTCTTGATGAAACAGAAACCGTATTATCCAATACAGGGATGATACCTTGTAGTACACATATAATGTTAGTGCTCTATCGCCGTGTTCAAGATGCTTTGGAAATGGCAACATCACTGAGCACAAGCCAACAACAAGCTGATTTTCAACGTCGACTTGCCGATATCAAAAATCAAATTGATTCATTACAAGCTAACCCACCTCAAGTCCCGCCGATTGAGAATTTTAGATTGCCTGATAACGACAAACAAACTTTGGTGTTAGTACAAACGTTAAAGAAACTAAAAGCCATTTTGCGTGCAGAGCATAACAAGGGGAGAGTCGACCCAGCGGTGTTTGGTCAGGAAGAAAATCGTATTGATAGTTTACAGCTCAGAATTAACGTTGACTCTATGTTGTCACGTGCTCGCGCCGCAAGTTTTATGAAGCAATACGGATCTTCAAAGCAAATGGTGACTAAAGCATTAGCCACTTTGCATGCGATTAAAGCGCAGACGCCAAACGACCCCTTCATCGCCCGTAAAGTCGATGAAGCCAAAATGCTATTAGATGAAATTATGGGCGCACAAAAACTCACTGCACCCAGTGCACCTAAGCCCAAGAATGAAGAAGACGATATCGATATGCTGTTTCAACCGAAAAAGAAATGGTGATCAATCTTTAAAACACAAAAGCCAAGTCAGTGACTTGGCTTTTTTATTGGTTGAAATCTAACTTAAGCAGTAACACAACCTAGAGCATATTCACAAAGCGTTCATCCTCAATGACGATTTGTGAACATGCCCATAAGCACATGTTTATTTCTTCGCTTTCTTCGCTGATGATTCACTTACCCATTTACCATTAACATAATGGGCGGACCATCCAGTGGCTTTACCGTCGACTTCCGTCGCCACATATTGCTCTTTGGTCTTACGGCTAAACTTCACCGCCGCCTTATTGCCGTCATCATCAGCGATAGGTGCATCTGCAAGATACTGATACTTAGGCCATAAGAGTTCACGGTATTTCACTAATTCTTCAACCAGTGGCGCACGGGTTTCCCTCGATTTAGGGAAGGTACTGGCCGCTAAGAATATCCCTGCCGCCCCGTCACGCAGCACAAAGTGCGCATCCGACTTGCTACATTTAAGCTCTGGTAAGTAAATAGGATCTTCTTTTGGTGGCGCCGCTTCACCGTTTTTCAGTAACTTACGAGTATTCTTACATTCCGCATTCGTACAACCGAAGTACTTACCAAAACGACCGTTTTTCAGTTCCATATCATGACCGCAGCGGTCACATTCGATTAATGGGCCTTCGTAACCTTTGATCTTAAATTGCCCTTCTTCGACTTCATACCCCTCACAAACAGGGTTATTACCACAAACATGCAGTTTGCGTTTTTCGTCGATAAGATAACTGTCCATTGCCGTGCCGCAAATACCACAGCGGTGCTTGGCACGCAATGCATCGGTTTCGGCATCTTCACTATCGCTGATCGCTTCAATGCCTGGCGTTAAGTTCATGGTGGTTTTGCAGCGCTCTTTTGGTGGCAACTCGTAACCAGAACAACCGAGGAATACCCCTGTTGTGCCTGTACGGATCCCCATTGGACGACCGCAAGTAGGGCACTTAATATTGGTCATCACCATTTGATTGAGGCGCATACCGCCCTCTTCCGGTGCTAATTCTGCTTTCTCTAATTGTTTAGTGAAGTCAGCATAGAAACCATCGAGTACTTTTTTCCAATCCAACTCACCCTTAGCAACATCGTCGAGGGTCTGTTCCATACTGGCGGTAAAGTCATAGCTCATCAACTCGGCAAAACTATTGACTAAGCGTTCACTGACTATTTCGCCCATTTTTTCAGCGTAGAAGCGGCGGTTTTCCACTTTCACGTAGCCACGTTCTTGGATCGTCGAAATAATGGTGGCGTAGGTTGACGGACGGCCAATACCGCGCTTCTCTAACTCTTTAACCAATGACGCTTCACTGTATCGCGCTGGAGGCTTAGTAAAATGTTGTTTAGGCTCGAGTTCAACGAGAGATAATACATCCCCTTCGTTTACTGCCGGTAGCGTATTGTCTTCTTCGTTTTTCTTCTTGATTGCAGTTTGAACACGGGTCCAACCGTCAAAGCGCAGGATGCGTCCTGTTGCTTTAAGTTCGTAGTCGCCTGCTTTCACCGTGAGTTTAGTCGCGTCGTATTGGGCAGGTGTCATCTGGCAGGAGACAAACTGACGCCAAATTAACTCATAAAGGCGCTGCGCATCACGTTCCATATCAGTTAAAGCCGCAGCTTCAACATTGACATTTGAAGGACGAATCGCTTCGTGCGCTTCTTGTGCGCCTTCCTTAGAACCGTAGCGGATAGGCTCGGCAGGTAAATACTTGGCGCCGTATTCCTTGCTGATCATCTCACGTACGCTGTCTAAGGCCTCTTGGCTTAGGTTTGTCGAGTCGGTACGCATATACGTGATGTGACCCGCCTCGTACAAGCGCTGCGCCATCATCATGGTTTTCTTCACCCCAAAGCCTAAACGAGTACTGGCCGCTTGTTGCAGGGTAGAGGTAATAAAGGGTGCAGAAGGTTTACTTTGAGTCGCTTTGTCTTCACGGGCAATCACTTTAAAGCTGGCCGAAGATAAGGCCTGCACCGCGGCTAACGCTTGTTGCTCGTTGGTTGGCTCAAAAGCTGAATCTAAATACTTAACCACTTCCATGCGCAGTGCTTCGCTGGCTGGCGTATTAAGCTCAGCATGCACATCCCAAAACTCTTCTGGCACAAAGGCTTTGATTTCACTTTCGCGTTCCACCACGAGACGCACTGCCACAGATTGTACCCGTCCTGCGGATAAACCACGGGCAACCTTCTTCCACAACAGTGGTGACACCATAAAGCCGACGACACGGTCTAAAAAGCGTCGTGCCTGTTGGGCATTAACCATATTGGTGTCGAGGGAAGAAGGCTTACTAAAGGCTTCTTGAATCGCAGATTTGGTGATTTCGTTAAACACTACGCGCTGATAACGTGAAGGATCGCCACCAATCACCTCTTGCAAATGCCAGGCGATGGCTTCCCCTTCACGGTCTAAGTCCGTTGCGAGATAAATTTGGTCAGCAGAATCAGCTAAGGCTTGCAGCTCTTTAACCACTTTCTCTTTACCCGGTAGAATTTGATATTTAGCCGCCCAGCCCTTTTCAGGGTTAACGCCCATACGCGATACCAGCGCTTGATGATCTTTCATCTTTTTGTATCGCGCCTTTTCTTCTGGCGACATCTTCTTTACTTCGGCGGCAGGTTTCACCTTATCGGTGCCGTCAGATATAGAAGATGTAGGCAGATCACGGATATGACCTACGCTCGATTTAACGATGAATTCTTTGCCAAGATATTTATTAATGGTCTTAGCTTTGGCCGGTGATTCGACAATAACTAGCGATTTACCCATAGTTTGATTTGCGCCAAAAAATCTCAAGAAGGTGGAAATTGGCTCCATATATAGAGGGTTGCATTGAGAGTTTCAAGCTAATCCCTCTTTTATATGTACCAGCGAGTCACTTTTTAATCAAAGTTGAAAAAATGTAAAAAAATAATATTGCGTAATTAAAAACTAATATTTCATTATTTGCCAGCAAGCAAGAAATAGTTATGCATTTATCGCGAAAAAGTCGCTTTGAGCACAAAACCGTGCGCTTGTGCCCACAAAAACCTTCAGTATACTGGGTCGCTTCAGGGACCATTTGAATAAATAATAACCTTCCCTATCACAAGGATATGCAATGAAGCACTTTGAAGCGAATTTCGACGGACTCGTTGGGCCAACCCACAATTATGCCGGTTTGTCTTTTGGCAATGTGGCCTCACTCAACAACGCTGCTTTAGTCTCTAATCCTAAAGCCGCCGCTAAACAAGGTTTGCAAAAAGCCAAAGCACTCGCTGATTTAGGGATGATCCAAGGCATGTTAGCGCCACAAGAGCGCCCCGATCTTAACACGCTGCGCCGAATTGGTTTTTCTGGCAGCGATGCCCAAGTTTTACAACAAGCCGCTAAAACCGCGCCTGCGCTACTTAATGCCTGTTGCAGTGCTTCAAGCATGTGGACGGCTAATGCGGCTACCGTGTCACCCAGTGCCGACACCCGTGATGGTAAACTGCATTTCACGCCCGCTAATCTAGTCGATAAGTTGCATCGCAGCATCGAGCCCATCACAACGGGGCGCATCTTAACAGCAACTTTCAATGATCCCCACTATTTTCATCACCATAATCATTTACCTGAGCATAATAGCTTCGGTGATGAGGGCGCAGCGAACCACACTCGCCTATGTCAGGAATATGGCCACGCTGGGGTTGAACTCTTTGTTTATGGACAAGAGGCGACAAATCCTCATGCTCCTAAACCACTGAAATATCCGGCAAGACAAACCCTCGAGGCCTCGATGGCGATAGCAAGATTGCATCAACTCGAAGAGGATAACTGCGTTTTTATTCAACAAAATCCCGACGTGATTGATCAAGGCGTATTTCACAATGATGTGATTGCCGTGGGTAACCAAAATGTGCTTTTCTACCACGAGCAAGCATTTTTAAATACACAGGCAAAATTGGATGAAATAAAATGCA
Source organism: Shewanella sp. 8A (assembly GCF_023475945.1). NCBI lineage: Bacteria > Pseudomonadati > Pseudomonadota > Gammaproteobacteria > Alteromonadales > Shewanellaceae > Shewanella > Shewanella sp. 8A. Next base: position 37,414 of record NZ_JAMDJP010000025.1, on the reverse strand, counting down.
AACTCGATACCGAGTTATATTTTATCGAAGTTCCAACCGCCAAAGTGGCGATTAACGATGCGGTGAAAAGTTATCTATTTAATACCCAAATCATCACTCTCCCCTCAGGAGAGATGGCGATCATTGCCCCAACCGACTGCCAAGAAAACCCCGCTGTTTATGCTTATTTAAATGAGCTACTCACCTTAAATACGCCAATCAAACAAGTGCTGTATTTCGATGTTAAACAAAGCATGCAAAATGGCGGCGGCCCAGCCTGCTTACGTTTACGGGTTGCCATGAATGAGCGCGAAGTAGCCGCAGTAAATCAGCACACTTTACTTAACGATGCTTTATTTGCACGTTTAAACGCTTGGGTAGATAAGCACTATCGCGACCGTTTATCAACTCAGGATTTAGCCGATCCGCAATTAGTTATCGAATCACGCACCGCACTAGATGAGCTCACTCAAATCATGAAACTCGGGAGCGTATATCCATTCCAGCGATAGTGTTTCAGTAAAAAGTAACGTTAGTTAATCGCATAATGAGGCCCCCAATGTTGGGGCCTCATTTTTTGAGTGCTTCGAATTTATCAGGAAAATAATTCAACTGGGGGGTCATTAGGCGTTAGCTGCAACTCGGTTTCAAACGACATGCCCAATTTTTTCAACAGCGACTTAGAGGCCTGATTATGTGGGCTGACAATCGCGACAATCCGTTCAATCCCTAAGGTTTTACCGAATTCCAGTGATGCCCTAGCGGCTTCAAACGCATAGCCTTTGCCCCAATATTGAGGCAAAAAAGCATAACCTAAATCCACATCCTTCAGCGTGGGTCTTTTAATTAACCCGCAGATCCCAATCGGAAAACCATTTTCGGCCAGTACCACTGCAAATAACCCAAAACCATGCTCGCGATAGCTGATAGCAGGCCCATTAGCGATATAATCCTTGGCGTCCTGCAAGCTACGCACTCCTTTATCGCCAATATTGTCGATAAATCCTTGGGTGTTGAGTAGCACCAAAATAAATGACGCATCATCGGGCGTTAACTGCCGCAGCAGTAATCTTGGGGTTTGGGCAACTTGCATACTAAGGACTCCCATTCAGAGGGGATAAACTAGGTTATAGGTAACGGACGTACTGGCTGCCATCCTTTTGCGGTTTTTTCGGTGCGGCTACCGCTGGGGTGCCAACATATAAAAAGCCGACGATTTGATCCTCTGGCGCTAAACCTAACGCTGCATTCACATTGGCATCGAAGGCAAAATCTCCCGTGCGCCACACTGCGCCTAATCCTAAGGCGAATGCCGCTTGCTGCATTGCCATCGTAGCGCAGCCCGCTGCAATTTGCTGCTCGAGCACTGGCACTTTAGGATGTTGTTGGGTTTTCGCTACAACCGTAATCACCATGGGCGCACGCATCGGCATCCCTTTGGCTTTGTTGATAAAATCTTCATCTGCGCCGCTGGCTTTGGCGGCATTAACATAGATATCCGCTAAGGTGTCTAAACCCTTCCCCGTGGCAATAATAAATTCCCACGGCGCTAACGCGCCATGATCCGGCACTCGAATCGCCGCATCTAAAATGATTTTAAGCTCATGCTCATTGGGTGCTGGCGCGGTTAATCTTGGAGTAGATTGGCGGGTGAGTAAAAGTTCGATAGCGTCCAAGTGATTATCCCTGTTCTTATAAATGGGTGCGTATAAATTGGCTCAAGCATAGCAAATTGCGGCTAAAGAGGTACAAAAAATCCCACGTAAAAGTGGGATTGAAAGCGTTTACAGGCAACGTCGCTCGGCTTACTTTACGCCATAACGCTTAGCGATAACGTAATCAAGACTGGTATAACGCCCACCACCTAGGCTTAAGAGTGCCAGCAACATAATGAAATAGGTCACCGCAAACTCAATTCCATTATTCAATACAACCAAGTTACCTGAACTGGTTAACCAATCGTAATTGCCGTATTGCTGCAACAGGGATTTGGCCTTATCCAGCTTGTCACCCGCTTCGAGCACCCGCTCATTTGCCAGCCATGAACTGCCATCGGCAATTGCCAACCAACCATTAGGCCAATGCACGGTAAAAGCGGCCACCAGCATAGTGATCATCAGCGGGATAGAAATCAGTCGCGTGGCTAATCCGAGTAATAACAAAATCGCCCCAAAAAACTCAGTGCCCGCCGCCAGCGCGGCCATTAATGTCGGCATTGGTAGACCCAGCCCCCAGTCGGGATTCGCAAACCAAGCGACGGTGTCTTCAAAATGTGCGAGTTTGTTATACCCAGCCTGCATCAGTACAGGTGCAAGATAGAGCCTAAGGGCCAAGGGTGCGAGTCCATCAAACAGACGGCTAGCATTGAGTGATTTTTGATAAAATGAAACGAGGGACATGGGCTATATCTTCAACAAAATGACGTTGTTCAATAGACCTTGTCACCAGGATTAATCTTTCATAGTCTTAACAGCCTTTTCGATTCCCTCTTGATTTAATTCGCGAAGATCTTGAATAAGCTTGTTCAGCTTCTTATAAAAATGTTTCGACTGCTTAGGTGTCAAACTAGCATTAATGGCCAGCAATAACGCCCCAAAGGCCTCGGTGTTTTGCCTTAAAATAGCGCGGTGTTTTTCTGATTTAAGCTCGTCTGGCTGTGTCATCAGCAACGTCAAACGCTCGGTCAGCAGCGGAATATCGCTGCGCTGCCCAAGGGCAACCTCAAATTGGCGCAGCCATTCATGGCGGTAGTCGAGCCACATATCTAGGGTGGATAGCCGCTGTTGATTATATTGATGGATAAGGGCTTTTTGATCATCCGTTACGCTCCCCAGCCAGTCATCGAATTGCTCGATAAGATTCTCATCGGCCTCTTGTTGTAACTGCTCTGGAGTTTTACCGGCAAATTCCTTAATCAATTCCTGCTCGTCTTTTCGAGACTGGGTAAGAATTTGCTTTACCTGAGAATCCGTTAATGATGCGATGATCGGCAACATGTCAGGTAGCGCAAACTCAAATAACCTAAACCAATGCCGCTTGGCGAGTGTGACATGCTCAGCCCAAAGCGCAGGGGTTAAGGTATTGGTTTGAATGAGATGTTCAACTTCGGTTAACTGCGCCACATAGTGAGCAAGCTCTTCAGATTGATGCCAACGCACAAACTTTTCGATAAGCCGATCCATACTCTTTTGCTGAGTTTTATCTAAAGTGACATAGTCATCTAATTCCCAACCGATAGCCCAATCCAGAAAATGGTAACTAAACTTAGTCGAACACGCGGATACCCCAAACACCAATACCAACAGCAACAAGGTTTTTTTCATCAATTTGCGTCCTTTCTCTCTTTGTCATCCTACGACACCCAGGTTAACAAAAAGTTGCACCAATAACATAGCAGTAAACATCACGAAGTGTTTGACCTTAACTGTTTTGCTTAAGTGGTTTTACAGAGGATTATGGGTGCAAGCATCTTTGACTAAGTGTGGTAGCGTAAAGATGTGTTTAAGCGTCTTGGCTTACTAGCTGCCAAAAGCTATCAAACCAAGCAAGATACGCCTGCTGACGCTCTACATCTGTTTGCGCCGCCATCAGTAGCGCCCAGTAAAGCGCAAACACCCAATACATTTCAATTGCAGCTGGAATCGCCGTGATCGCGGTGGATGTGAGGCCTGGATGTTTTGCAAGATATTGCTGTACTAAAATATGCCGCTGCGCTGGTGTTAATCTGTGGGTCGCCAGCACAGCGGCCAGCTCACATAAAGGATGAGAGGCAGTGGCGTATTCAAAGTCGATACAATACAGCCGGTTATCCTTTATCAGCAGATTATGCGGATTTAAGTCTCGATGGCAAAATTGCGCCGCCACCAAACAATCGGCTAACGCTTTTGTCCAACGATGAATTTGCGGTTGTAAGCCCAACAATGAGTCCAACCGCGTCTGCCAAGCGCAGCCTTTATCGGTTGCAGCAAAGGCTAATAACTGCTGATGATATTGCTGCCACTGCTCAGTCACGCTGATGTGATAAGGCCCAGCCGATTGCAAGCGTAGCTGTTGCAATAATTGCTGCAATAGAGCATGTGCATAATTTGGGCACTGGGATTCAAGTAATGTCAGCGGTGTGAACTCTGCGGCGAAAGACTGAAGCGTGGGAACCTCGTATAATGCGCACTCAAGATTTTCAGCATGCGCTTGCAGCCACCTTTGCACCCACAATTCTCCATGGGTGAATTCGGCCGCACTACACTGATATTCCAAGTCGTTCCAGTTAACCACGTGATAAAAATCAGCCCCGTCGCCGAGCATTTCCGGCGTCCGAGAAACGTTAACTCGACAGGCAATCTCCTGTGATTCGATAAATGCACTTACATAGTAACGATGATCGCAACTTGCCCATATCAGCTCAGGCGCAAGCTTTGCCTTAGCCAGATTACGCCAATAAAACAACTCCTGCTCTCGAGAACAAAACCGGTCGGCGGCATCGGCATTAAGACGTAATACGTATTGTGCCGCAGGTGTTTGAATATGATAGTTATGATTACTTAATCCACCCGCCAACTCGTGGATATGCGTGATATGGCTTAGCCCTGCCTGGCGTAATATCGGAACCAGCCTTGCAAACACCTCAGCAGATAACGGCTGCATTAACGGCTTACCACTGATGTTGCAGTTAAGATCTTAGGTGTTGGCAGTTGGTCCATATCAGTATTTGTCATCACTTAACCAAGTAACTTAGCGGCACGTTCGCCATTAAGATTGAGACGACTCTCGGCCAGTGCGGTGCGCCATAGGAAATAGCCCACAACAGCTAACCCCACATAAAGCACAAATAATAATGAGGTCAGCATAAGGCCTTTACTCAAGTAGAGGTAAATCGACACCAGATCGATAACGACCCAATACAGCCAGTTCTCCAACACTTTTTTGGCGACTAAATAGGTGGTCATCACCGCAAAACAGCTGGTCGCAGCATCGAGATAAGGAAAAGAAGCTTGAGTAAAGGTCGCCATACCATGACCAATACCAAGGGAGACTAGCGTCGTTGCAGCAATCAACTTTAAATGTGTTTTCAGCGGCCAAGTGGTCACCTTAACACCTTGATGTTTATCACCACCTTGAGTCCAGAGCCAATATCCATAAAGTGCCATGCCCATATAATAGATATTGAGCATCGACTCCATCAGCAATGCTACTTTCCAAAACAACACAGTGTAAATGGCCGTGCTGGTAAATGCCGCCGCCCAGCACCATACGCTTGCCTTCATAGCCAGTAGCAAATACGCCATGGCTAATACCACAGCAAGTGCTTCCCACGCGGTCATCACATGGACTTCCCCAAGGGCGGCATTAACACTATTGACTAGCGTTAACCATAAATCTGTCATTGCCTTACTCTCACGATAAATCGCATTCTAAAAACCTGCAGGCTTGAGCCGTAACGGAGTGAGCGAGCCTTAAATTAACCACTGATATCGCGCAGTGGCCAAGCTCATTAAAGGCATTACTCACTGTGGGCTAAATTTAGCTCGCCACCAATAAACTTACACACAAACACGGCTTTGCCCCACTTCTCATGGGCGGCTTGCATTTCGGTGGCCAGCATCGCCATCACGTCCGAATAGTCGCCGCACACTTGGGTCGCCATCGCATTGGTAACACGTTGAATCGTGGGATAACTGTCTAAACGATGAATAAACCATTTAATTGGATCGAGGTAGTTTTCATTAAAAGGATACATGCTAATTTCGGCGGTCAGTTTCATCTTCAATCCTTATTTCAAATACTTATTATAAAAATAGCCGCACCGTGAAACGGTATAGCATAGCGCTTCAAGTATCTCTCCACAGCGCGGCTAGCTTGGGCACTACATAAACTTAACGTTCAGTGTTACCCCAATTTGGCGTGGGTCGCCGTAGCGGATATATTGTTTTTCCGCCCAGCCATTATCAGGCTCATTACCAAAATAGAAGCCACGAACGCCATATTCTTCATCAAATAGGTTGCGGCCCCATAAATATGCTGACCACGCACTTGCCTCATAACCTAAACGCGCATTCACAACAGTATATGGCTCGGAGCGCGAATCGTTACTGTCTGAGTAGTAAAACTCGCTCTTACCACTCATATTCAAGTTGGCAAACCAACCCGAGTTCGCACGATAGGTACCGCCTAGGCTATAGGTTAAGTGCGGTGAATGGGCCAGATCGCGCCCCGTTAAATCCACATCAGTACCGTATTTATCTTGATATTGGTAATTACCGTAAGCAGTCTGTAACCAACCAAGGCTTGAGTAAAACTGGAGATTATCCGTGGCATACCAAGTTGCATCCAGCTCGGCACCGTAGTTGTTTGAGCTACCCGCATTTTCAGTGTAGAGAATAAACCGTTGTGGCTTATTAGGATCTTGCTGGGAAGCAGCCACTTGCTGATCCTGTCTATCCATATAGAACAGTGCCAGATTAGTATCGATAAGCCCTTCAAACCAATGGGATTTTAAACCTATTTCGTAGTTGTATAAGGTTTCGGTATCAAACTCTTTTTTATCATTGAGTTCGACTGGCAAAGTCATGTTGAAACCGCCCGCCTTGTAACCTCGCGCCACACGGGCGTAGACATTGTGGGACTCATTGAGCACTTTACTCAGCGCAATATGGCCGCCCCACATGGTTTCGCTCGGGTCAAAATTATCATTGTTAGTGTCGGAGTAATGACTATTACGACGCTCCACACGCAGCCCCATAGACAAGGCATAGTCAGCACCTAAATCCGTATCCAGCTGACCAAATACGGCGTAATTGGTTGCTTCATATTCAGAATCTAACACCTCATCAGGCCAAGTATTATATTCAGAATACAGTTGGTTATCTTCTTTAAGGTTCATCGCATAAACCCCAAGTAACCAGTCGGTTGAGCCGGCAAAAATACGGCCTTGGTCAGTCGAGCTCAAACGAAACTCTTGGGATAAGGTTTTACGCTGACCGGTTTTGTCCCAAAAGTAATCATACTGACAAGGCGATACATTACCGCCCTCTTCACATTGTTTAGATGCCCAATACTCAGAATTGGCCCAATCGCCATCGTAACTATAGTGGTGATCGGTATTGGCAAATGAAGTCAGCGAGGTCAACTCAAACTGCTCTGCCCCCGAATATGTCGCTTTAAAACCTGCGCCGGTGGTGCGCTGGCTATCGACACCCGGTTGATCAGATAGGGTGTTTGTCGGATCGTTGGTTAAACTCCAGACATCATAACCGTTATCAAAATCGGCATGCAGCAGGGTTAAATCGAGTTGCAGATCATCGGTGGCATACCAACGCAATTTCGCGCGACCAGTAAATTCATCGCGGCCATTAGTATCTTCTTTATTTAAATAGATATTGTCGCGATAACCGTTTTGCTGATGTTGCTGCAGTGCCACACGATACAGCAATTTGCCGGAATCGCTTAAGGGACCTGAGCTAAAACCACTGAAGGTTTGTAGATCGTCATTACCTAAAGAAACCTCGGCGCCATGTTCAAACACATCGGTTGGGTCGTTACTCTTAAGGTAAATTAAGCCCGCTAACGCATTGGCGCCATAACGGGTTCCCTGCGGGCCGCGTAACACTTCAACCTGCTGCAGATCGTACATGCTCGACACCATGCCGATACCGGATAAATCAATATCATCAACAATATAACCAACGGATGAGTTAGGCGCGCCTTGATATTGCTCCTGCTCACCCACGCCACGGATCTGAAAATACTTGGGGCGAGAACTACCACCTGACCAGTTAAAGTTGGCGATGGAGTTCATCACATCTTCAAAGTGCTGGGCGCTTTCATCTTGAATTTGCTGGGCATCGATAACGGTAATGCTTGAAGGCATTTTTTCTAAACTGGCACTGCGAAAATCCGCCGTAACCACCATGATTTCCATATTATTATTGGGATCAGGTTTGTCGATAGCATCGGTTTGCGCCCATGCCGACGCACTTAACGCCGCAGAGACGGCCAGCGCTAATGGTGCACGAGTTAACGATATCGTGAAGATTGAAGATTGGTTGTTAGACTTTTTGTTAGACATAGGACCTCAAATACATGTTTGAGATCCGGCAACGAATAAGCGATTCAGAAGTGTGCTGTTGATTGGCCCATTCCTACGCCGGTATTAGCCGGATCAGGTTCTAAGGGTTCGTCTGATGACATCTCAGTCTGCCGAATGTTGGCAAACACCCCTTGGCGGCGCTTAGTATACATGACGAAAATAATAAAGTAGACACACTTGTGCCGGCGATATCCTTAAATATCACTAAAACCTTGTCTTTCTACACAATGTTAAAAATCTTATGCCAAACGCCCGCAATCCCAATGCCTAAAATCGCCAGTCAACTCCTTTGGCCCATTTGACCGTTTATCACGATAATGTTATAGAAGGCCGCCATTTTACATAGGATGAGAGGATCATACTCAATGCAGCTAAAACCGTTAGCCAAAGGACGTTATAGCCAGCGATGGGAGCAAGACTATCCCCTTATTGAAGCGGTGATACTCAGCTGTATCAGCGAAGTTAAAATGCTTAAAAAAGGCGCCCATCTAATGACACAAGGTGAAGCCATGACGTCACTGGTGTTGGTAAAACAAGGGCGCGTGTCGCTTGGCCATACCGCCAGAAATGGTCGATGTTTTCAATTGGGGACTATCGATTGTGATTCGCAACTCTTTGGTGAAATGGAGTTTTTTACTCAATATCACTGCCAATTGGATATTATTGCCAATGAAGCCTTAGAAATCATGGTCATTAGCGCCGAAAAACTACAATATTCCCTCGGCCAGCACCCACAGCTAGCGTTATTTTTTGCCAGCGCCATTGCCATTGACTACCAAGACACCGTCGATATTTTTACCCGGCGCCTGCTGTATCCCATCAGCTATAACGTGGCATATGATATTTACCACGAATATTTAAATGATTTACCCGTTGATGGCTTTAGTAAGCGTTATTTAGAAGCGGAGCGATTTGGTACAACCGATCGAGTTTACCGACGGGCACTACAGTTGCTTGAAGAACGTGGCCTGATTGAACGCAATAAAGAAGGCATAAGGATTAAAGATCTCAATGCCCTTAAACAATTTGTTGAAGCTGCGATATAACCAAATTAAAAAAGCCCACTCTCGAGATTATTCATTAGCAAGAGTGGGCCAAATCAATTAACGTCGCAAATGGACTTTAAGCCGCAGCAGGTTTCATTCGGCCTGAAACAATCAGCATGATAAATATCGCAACATAAAGTAGCGGGATAACATACATCACCGTTTGCAATCCAATAATACGTTCAAAGAATGAGCTAATGGCGGGACTAAACATCGCCCCCGTGCTGCCGCTGATCAGAATATAAGACACATTTTTACTGCTCGCCTTTTTAACAAAAGACACACCATAAGCAATAAATGCGTTGTAAAGAGCTGCGCACACAAAGCCATAACCATAGGTTAAATAACCGATCCAATTAAGCTTATCGGTCGTCACAATCATAAAGGTGATGACCATAGCCAGGCCGATAATTGTGACTAAAAAATGGTGGATTTTTACCCGAGTCACAATCAGCGTCGAAATTAACGCACCAATCAGTGCAGCTGACCAATATTGAGTAATAATATTGCCCGCGTCTTCAAATGGAATATCAAATTTTTGCTTAACAAATAAAGGGGCCCAGGTTAAAAACGTATACAGCGCCAACATGCCTAAAAATAACCCAATGCCACCGCTAATAATGCCGAAATTCCATTCAGATTGTTGCTTATCTTCCGTATTCGATGATTGCTCACATAGCGAAAAATTAGTGAACAAAGTAATAATCACGGTTCCTAACGCGACTAAACCTACGGCTAAGTAACTGTAACTCCAAGACAATGAACTTGTGAGTGCGTAAGTTGTGATTAAAGGGAAAATAACCCCCGCAATATTAAATGTGGCATCTTGCACGACGAGCATGGTGCTTTGTAATTTCTCTTGCCACACTGATACCACTATCGTACCCGCAATACATAGCCCCACACCGCCGCAAAAACCAATCAAGGTCATGGCTATCATCACCACTTGTAGCGAAGCGGTAAGATGTAACGCGACAGCACACAATGCCACTAGGCTGTAACTAATTAAGGTAATTCGCTTGATACCCAATTTTTCAATAAAGAAAAAAGCGGCAATAGTCCCCGCCAGTGCGCCGCCATTAAGCAAGGAGAATATTGAAGCAACGTCATTCACGTTTGCTGCAAATTTATCCGCTATGGGTTCAATCAGCATCCCAAATTGAGTGGCAAAGCCCGCCATTATAAAATTAGCGAGAAAACTAATTGCGGTTAAGGTGATTTTATTATTCATTTTGTCATTCCATCAGTGAAATGCTAAGGGTACAAAGGATAGCGTTAACCCTAATTAAGCGCGGTTTCTAAGGCGAGCTCGATCATATTATTAAAGGATAATTGACGCTCTTGCGCCGTGGTTTCTTCACCGGTTAAACAGTGGTCAGATACCGTCAGAATCGCTAAGGATTCAATTCCCTGTTGATGTGCCAAGCCATAAAGTCCTGCCACTTCCATATCAATACCTAACACGCCGAAACGCTCAAGTGCCGGGATCATATCTTCGTCGGGATCATAGTAAAGATCGCCACTAAATACGTTGCCAACTTTCACGCTAATGCCTTTTTCATTGGCTTTGGTATAGGCTTTGTGCAGTAAGGAAAAGGTGGCTGAGGTCGCCATTTGGTAGCCACTGCTGCGTTTAGCATTCGTTGGGGAATCCGTACCAGCGGCTTGAGCTAAAATCACATCGCGCATTTCGACATGCTGTTGGGTCGCCCCTAAACTGCCGATACGAATAATACGTTTAACGCCGAAAAAATTAATCAACTCATGGCCATAGAGCACCATAGATGAAATACCCATACCATGGCCCATCACCGAAATGCGTTGCCCTTGGTAATAACCTGTGTAACCCAACATATTGCGAACGTTAGTCACTTCTACGGCATCGGTAAGATAGGTTTCTGCAATATATTTAGCCCGCAGCGGATCGCCCGGCATAATAACAGTTTCTGCAAAATCAGTAGGTTGCGCATTAATATGAGCCGTCATAGATCTATCCTCATGTGGTAATATGCAGATAGTAGTGCTCAACCGCGAAATATTTTTAGGACTAAAGTCCGGATCTTCTGTTGTAATCCCCCTTTTTTGTTAAAAGTGGATGATTTATCGCAACGTTTACACTTAGCATCATAAAACTTAATAACAAAATCTCATTTAACACATTGTATTTGATACAAATAAAAAGACTTACACCCAAAAGAGTAAGTCTTTTTAAATATAGAGAATCCGGCACAGACTTTACTAAAACAAACACCAATCTAGTTTGAATGGGTCTCGCGCACATAAACATCGAATTTCGCCACTTGGGCATTTGGTGCCACAGCCGACACTTGTAGCTGTTGTTTGCCGTGTAATTTCACCGATTTCCAACTGGTGGCTTCATCTTCAATGGTAAAACCGCTGGCATCATACCAAGTGAACTTATATTGCACTCGCATATCGCTTGAGGACTTGCTGACGATCAGCGCCGAACCTTGGATAAGATCGCCAACACGGCGCGCCTCAACCCCTTCGACACTGATATCACGGGCAAAACTCTTACTATCGACACGGGTTTCTCCCAGTGAGTTCACCGAAATGCCCGCCGTATTAGTGCAGGCGCCGAGTGTCAGTGCTGCTGCCAAGATTAATCCACTGTAAATTGCTTTCATTTTGTTTTCCCTCACTCACAAAAACCTAGGTGCCGAACAACGGATGGGCAATGACACTACGCGACGCCAGCTGAACTTATGCTTAACGTGCTCATCATGCCCCGCGCTCGCGATTAATCGATCAAAAAGTGCGCCCTTGCGGTAGCGATAAGCTGCTTACGATTGGTTTGCCAACAATTGATATTCACGTTGGCGACCCGTCGCCCCTGACGGGTGATACGGCATTCGGCAAAACTGTCTTTATGCAGGCCTGCTCGCAGGTAATCAATCGAGAAATCGACCACTTTTGGCACTTTTGCCGTTTGCATAAACACCATTAATTGCACTATGGCTGACATTTCCATAAAACCAGCAATTACCCCACCATGAATCGCGGGCAGAATGGGATTACCGATATTGTCGTCCTTAGCGGGGAGTTTGAAAATCAGCTCATCGCCAAAGCGCTCGACCTTCATGCCAATAAACTTAGCATAAGGCACATGTTCGAGCAGATGACCAAAGTCGTTCAACTCGGTAGCGCGTTTTACAATTTCCTGTACATCGAGGGTTTTCGGCTCGGCCGGCTTATTTGAGTTCATCAGTCTCTCCTAAAGACGGCACGGCTTCTCCCATCAAGGCTTGCCTAAAGGCATCGCCGACCATTTCTGGGCTGATACGCATAAAGGAGCCCACCGCATGGGCGATAGGATCATCAATGCTGTCCTGATAGGCGATGGCGCGGGTAAAGGCAATATTGGATGACAACTTATAGCACTCGGCAAAGCCATAAACCGGTTTATGGGGCTGCGCGGGCTTCATATAATCGACGCGTAAGTCGAGGGTGGGCGAAATCTCTAAGGATTGATATTTTTGAAAAATCGCACTCACCACCGCGCTGCCACAGGCGGTATCCATCAGGGTGGTGATCACCCCGCCGTGGATAACCCCCGTATCGGGATAACCAATTAACTCCATGCTGTAGGGCAACTCAATCAGTACATGGTGCTCACTGGCTTCGAGCACGGTTAACCCTAAGCGACGGCACTGGGCGAGCTGATCGACAAACCGCTGCGCCATTTGAGTCAGCGGAAAAAACTCAGGATTTACCTTCATTGACCTTGGCTCAACATAGGTCCCAGTGGCTCTCCGCCGACGAGATGAATGTGGATATGGTACACTTCCTGTCCGCCATGTTTATTGCAGTTCATGATCAAACGATAACCGTCTTTGGCAATCCCCGCCTCTGCTGCCAGTTTGGCTGCCACAGTCATCATCCGGCCGAGTGCGGGTTCATCCGAGGCTTTCATATCATTTGCGGTTGGGATCAAATGATTCGGCACAATCAGAATATGGGTTGGCGCCTTTGGCGAGATGTCTCTAAAAGCAGTCACCAGCTCGTCTTGATACAGAATGTCGGCGGGAATTTCGCGGCGGATAATTTTGCTGAAAATGGTTTCTTCGGCCATGGGGAGTCCTCCTTGGGTTAATTGGGATAGTATACTAGCAATTCAACACTTTGTGTCTCCAGATATTTTGCGTTTCATTTGCCTGTTGTGCGTATTTTTGGCAGCATGACGCCCATTAAAACGCAGCGGTTTTACAGGATAAATTATGATCCACTATCACATCATGCCCGTCGATCCCAAGGCGCACTTGTTCGCCGTTACCATGACGGTACAAAAGCCCCATCCTAAGCAAGTTTTTAGCCTGCCCGCGTGGCTTCCCGGCAGTTATATGGTGCGGGATTTTGCTAAGAATATTATCGACCTTAAAGCCACTGGCGATAACGGTGAGACGCTCCACCTCACTCAGCTTGATAAACAAACCTGGTCGGTCGAACATCAAAGCACCCAACTGACCTTAACCTATCAAGTTTATGCTTGGGACCTGTCGGTACGCACCGCGCATCTGGATATGACCCACGGTTTCTTTAACGGTAGCAGTGTATTTTTAGCCGCCCATGGCTTTGAGGCAGGCTTACACACAGTGACGATGGCGGCGCCGACCGAGCCGAGCCTAAATGAATGGCGCCTTGCCACCAGCATGACACGCAAAAGCGGTGATGAATTTGCCTTTGGTGAGTTTTGCGCGCAAAGCTATGACGAACTTATCGATCATCCGGTAGAAATGGGTCTGTTCACCCACGCCAGCTTTGAAGCCTGCGGCGTCAGACACGATATCGTGTTAAACGGTCGCCACCGCGCCCATATGCCTAGACTTTGCCAAGATTTAAAGGCGATTTGCGAGTATCAAATCAAGCTGTTTGGCACGCCAGCGCCCTTTGAGCGTTATCTGTTTATGACAACAGTACTCGACAATGGCTTTGGTGGTTTGGAACATCGAGCATCGACAGCACTCATGTGCTCACGCAAAGATTTACCGCTGTCGATGGATGCGCCGATAAATAACGACTACCGCACTTATTTATCGCTCTGCAGCCATGAATATTTCCACAGCTGGAACGTTAAGCGCATCAAGCCGGAATGCTTCTTGCCTTATCAACTCGAGGCGGAAACCTATACGCCGCAGCTGTGGGCCTATGAGGGCATCACCTCCTATTATGATGATTTCCTTACCTATCGCGCAGGCTTAGTCGATGAGCAAAGCTACTTAGATATGCTGAGCGAAACCTTTACAAGGGTATACCGCAGTCAAGGCCGCTTTAAACAAAGCATTAAGGACTCGAGTTTTAACGCTTGGACTAAGTTCTACAAGCAGGATGAGAACGCCCAAAACGCCATTATCAGCTATTACACTAAGGGAGCCCTGTTTGCCTTGTATCTCGATTTAACCCTTAGAAGCGAGACCAAGGGAAAATATAATCTCGACGATCTAATGACCATTCTGTGGCAGGAATATGCCCTGCAAAACCGAGGCACCACAGACGAAAGCCATCAAAGGATTGTTGAACGCTTATTGGGGCGTGATTGCCAAGATCTCTTCGCCTATTTAGACAATACCGACGATATCCCGCTGGCACCACTACTGGCCGAGTTTGGGGTTGAATTGACACTGAGAGCGAGCCAAGGCGCGCAGGATGTTGGCGGTGGCACGGCCAAAGGGTATGAGATTGCCTTTGGCGCTAAAACGCAAGCTGCGCCAATAGGCCTTAAAGTGACCACTGTCGCCCAAGGTAGCCCTGCGCACCTTGCAGGCTTAAGTGCCGGAGATATCTTAATTGCGGCGGATAATCTGCAGGTGACAGGTCAATTTGAAGCTCAGCTTCAGCAATACCCAATCGGACAACGCTTAAGCCTGCATTGGTTTAGACGAGATGAATTGATGACGGGAGAACTGATTATTGCAGAGGCGCCTAAGGATACGGTTGCCTTAAGCATCACAGATAAAGACAAACTGCAGGCTTGGTTAGGTCGTTGATCTTTAATCTATTAGCCTTTAATGCACTAATTTTTAATGCACTAATTTTTAATGCATTAGTTTTTAATGCAATAGTCCTTAACCCATAAAGCACAAAAGGGGCAATCGTATCGAGGATTGCCCCTTTTTATTTGATTCTTAAGTTGTTCAATTGAATATTGGCTTAGTGGCCCCATCAACAACGCGTTACACCACCACATCGTGTAAGTAGGTTTGCGCCCATGCAATGGCTTGCCCACGGCTTGACACACCAATCTTACGGAACACACGGTACAAGTGAGTCTTAATGGTGCTCTCACTCACAAACAATTGATTCGCGATATCGAGGTTAGTGCTGCCAGACAAGAGGGCTTGTAACACTTCGCGCTCACGGATGGTTAATGGCTCGGTATCTTCGAACAGTCCAAAGTCATCATTTACCCCATTCACCAATTGGATGGGGATCACTCTGTGTCCACGCAGGATGTTAGACAGGCCAAGGCTGATTTCTGTCAGTCCTGCATCCAGATAAAACACCCCTGCCGTAGTCGAGGCTTGCATTAAAAAACGGGCATCAACCTGTTTAGGGAATTGAATGTAGACGACTCGCACACTCGGGTGTTCACGGGCAAGCAAGCGTTGAAATTGATAGGCTTTCTGAAGATCAACAGTGGAAAGGTCAATCACCACCATAGAGGCTTGGTTATCTTTGATTTGATCGCACATTTCATCTGGACTGACTTGCGACAGCTTCACCAGAAACTCCTGAGGCCAGCGGCCTGCAAGCAATTCCATCAGAACTTGCGATCTTGACACTACAATCCAATGTAATATTTTGAACATCCTGCTCACTCCCTGTCTGGTTAACGATTATTTATTTTGAGAGGAGAAACATCTCTCAATACCACTTCAACATCCGTTCAATAGACTTCCAAGTCTATCGTGCACACGATATTAGCATTAGATAAAACAGATTCAAAAGACTTACGTAAAAAATATTTACCGTACGCAAATCAAAAACTTCTACAACTTTAGGACAAATCATTGTCAAGCAGAAGGCTTAATTTAAACTGAAAATAATGCGCTATTTTTAACAGAAAGGCGTAAAATCAAATCAATACAAAACATAAGGAAATACCATGTCCAGCCAGCAACCAAGCCCTATTGAAATACAATCCTACCCCGTCTGGGACAGACCTACGCGTCTGTTCCACTGGATTAATGTCATCCTCGTACTCGCCCTGCTTATCGTGGGCGGTATAATGATGTTTCGCAGCGACTTAGGTATAACCGAACTCTCCGGTAAAATCGGGCTTAAGACCCTGCACGTCATCATTGGCTATGGCTTTGCGATTAATTTACTGATCCGCTTAGTGTGGGGCTTTATGGGCAACAAATACGCCCGCTTTAGTCATATGTTCCCCAATGCCAATAGCAAGGCCGAGTTACAAACCTATAAAGCAGAACTTGCCGCGGGTAAAAATCCCCAATATCTAGGTCACAACCCTAAAGGAAAATTCGCCGTTCTCGCTATCATGCTCTTATTAGCCACGATTATGATTACTGGGCTGATCCGCGCCGGTACCGATATTTACTATCCACCCCTGGGAAGTGCAGTCCAACAGTACCTTGCGGCCACCAATGTCGATCCGAGTAGCCTACAACCCTACGATGCAACGGGCGTCGATACCGATAAAGCTAACGTGATAAAGCCCATAAAAGGTCTTGTAGGAGAGGTACATGTGTATGCAGTGTATTTATTGATACTGTTGATCATGTTGCATGTTTTTGCCGTAGTCTACACCGAAGTCAAACGCCAACCTGGCATTATCTCAGCCATGTTTTCAGGCAAAAAGCTTATTCAAGGACAACCGAAGGACGAATGAGGTCAACTCAATGAGCATAAAAAACGCCAGCATTTGCTGGCGTTTTTATCAAGCTCAATCTGAAGTCAAACTTACTTCTTCAGAATAGATGCCGGAGTACGGCCATCGTCGTGGCAGCTTTCACAGGTAGGTTTTTGACCTACGTTCATATCGTGTGGCGCATGGCAGTCAGCACAGACTAAATTGCCATCGTGTGGCTTATGTACTGCGTCCATTTCAGAAAGCTTACCATGGCAGCTTTGGCATTGTTCAAACTCATAGGCACCATCAGCAGATGGCGTACCATCTTTATGACAGCTTTCACAACCACCAGATTCAGCGTGGAAGTCAGATAATTTTTGATCCGCGGCAAATGCGGTTGGCGACAGCGCTAGCGCTGCAAGACTTGCCCCGAAAAGCACACTTAATAGTTTTTTGCTCACAATTGTATCCTCCAATGGTGATTGACAGTGGAAATTCTTGTCAGGGGTGACTTCCATCTTGCAACCAATGTAAATAGCACGACTCGATTTAACTTAGCTAAGGATTGAGTAATAAGCAACACAATCTTATGCAAAGTAACTTTATCAATATACTCAAGGGTAAAATGTGCGCTGCATCATGTAACCACATGCTTATATAAGAGTTTTACATTGTCACAACCTACCAATTACAACTAAAAGCCTCCCTAGCTTAATCATCAGCAAAAGAAAAGCCCTAATAAAAAAGGAGACCCTAGGTCTCCTTTTGGTGAACGTTTGGACTCAATTAACGAGTTTGTAAAGCCGCAATACGCTTCTCTAGAGGCGGATGGCTCATCATTAACTCAGCCATTGAACGCTTGCCGTTAATACCAAAAGCAGACATTTGTGCTGGCATTGCTGAGCTTTCTGGGCCTTGGCGTAAACGCTCAAGTGCTGCAATCATCTTATGCTTGCCCGCTAAGCGAGCTGCACCTTCGTCGGCACGGTATTCACGGATACGTGAGAAGTAAGCCACAATAATTGAGGCCAAAATACCAAACAACATATCAAGAACAAATACCACTGCCATATAAGCAAACATGCCCAAACCTTCGCCTTCTTCATCATTGCTCGAGACGAAGTTGTTGATGATGCCTGCAACAACACGCGCCGCGAAGATCACAAAGGTGTTCACCACGCCTTGGATTAAGGTCAAAGTGACCATATCGCCGTTAGCGACGTGGCTTACTTCGTGTGCAAGTACGCCTTCGACTTCGTCTTGACTCATGCCATACAACAGACCTGTACTTACGGCAACTAATGAGTTGTCCTTACTTGGGCCAGTTGCAAATGCATTCATCTCCGGCGATTGGTAAATTGCCACTTCTGGCATTTTAATCCCAGCTTGCTGGGCTTGGCGGGCAACCGTCTCCACTAACCAACGCTCAGTGCTATCACGTGGGGTGGTGATTACTTCACAACCCATGGTCTTTTTCGCCATCCATTTTGAAATCGCTAAGCTGATGAAGGCTCCGCCGAATCCAAAAATCGCAGCGAACACTAAGAGTCCACCCATAGTAGACGTATTCACGCCTAGAATAGACATTACAATTGAGGCTACTAGCAACACGGCTAGGTTAGTCGCAATCAATAAAAATATACGCTTCATATCAGCTCCTTTACGGCACAAAGGTGCCATTTATTTTGTTCAAAGACATAATATGTCCAATTAATCGAAATTCAAGGGGTAAAGGTAAGAGTTTTTCTAATCGCTAATTTTTCTCTCAATTTAGACACAGCCTTTCATGGCTCGTGAGTCTAGGGACAGTCTATTAAGCCAAACTTAAATCTAGGCGCTGTCAGTGTTACAGCCAAATTCATGTGTGTTTATCTATGTTTATCGTAATTAAACTTTGTTAACATGCCTGCACATTCTGAGATTTAAGGATAAAAAAATGACCGTTAATGCCCTACTGCTAAGCAGTTCACGTGTTGGTGACACGCCTTATCTTTCCCATGCGCTGCCTTTTATCAAACCACTCACCGCTCACGCACAAAAATGGATTTTTATTCCTTATGCAGGGGTAAGCATGAGCTACGATACCTACTTAGCCTCTGTAGTGACAGGACTCAGTGAGCTTAAACTCGATATTAGTGGTATTCATCAACACCCTGATCCGCGCCAAGCGATTAAAGATGCCGACGGTATTTTAATTGGTGGCGGCAACACTTTTCATCTTTTGCATGAGTTGTATAAGTACGATCTTGTGCAGCTTATTCGTAATGAAGTCCTTAGCGGTAAGCCTTACATTGGTTGGAGCGCAGGGTCAAATGTATCTGGATTAAGCATTCGTACAACTAACGATATGCCGATCATTGAACCGCCATCATTCGCGGCCCTAAACATAGTGCCTTTTCAGGTAAATCCACATTATTCAAACTACCGTGCACCAGGACATAACGGTGAAACTCGAGCTCAGCGATTACTCGAATTTACCCGTGTCGATCCGATCACGCCCGTCATTGGCATTGTTGAAGGCAGTGCGCTATGGCGACAGGGAGACACTTTATCACTTTTGGGTGATAACCCTGCCTATTTATTCTGTGGCGAACAGCAGGAGCTCCCTATTCCCGTAGGTAGCGATTTATCTCATTTGCTAAAATAAGATCTCGTTAGCGGCATTCATCGTGGTAAATAGGGTAACATTCACACTAAGCTAACCACTTAACATGCAAATGCCGCTCCTTTAAGAGTTGAACGCGACAAAAGACTAGACTGATTATTGACCTTGCACGCTATCAATATCCTTTCATCATGCAAGGATCGGCATATCTCCCGCAGGAGAAAAAACTTGCACCACTTAAGTATCTGCACTAATTTCGTTGTCGAACACCTTGATAAACAAGATTAATTTTTGCATTTACCCCTAGCTACATTCTGAAACAAATTTTCTAAGTTATTTAAAATTAGGGAGTTATGACCAAGGCACAGGAGTATTTTTTTACCCTTGGTCCATCCAAGTGAGGAGTTTTCATTTTGCGACTGCATTCAACATTGAACCATTCAACCCCGATGAACGGTCATAAAAAGACCAAATTAACACTTTTTTTTGGGTCTATACTGGCCGGCATAATGAGCATCAGTAGTTTAGCCCCCGCCTATGCCGCCAATGCAAGCGATGATAAAAAAGCTAAGGCATTCTCCCATGACACCGTCGTTGAGTTAGCACAGCAACTGGCTCAAAAACCCTTCAAAGAAGCTAGAAAGGCTCCGAAGGAACTGATCGACTTAGATTACGCCACTTATGGCAAGATCAATTATCAAGAAAACGCTGCGATTTGGGGCGGAACACCCACTAAGTTTTCAGTGCAACTTTTTGCGCCCGGTTTTTTATACAAAAATTTGGTGGATATTGATGTCGTTGAAAATAGCCGAGCTTTTCCTATCGAGTTAACAGAATCTTCCTTTAGTGTGCCCAATGATACCATTGAGAAATTGCTCACGCAGGTAGGACAATATGCAGGCGTTCGACTTCATTACCCCATCAATGACGATGAAGTCAAAGACGAGTTCATTATGTTTCAAGGGGCAAGCTATTTTCGTGCATTATCCAAGGGCCAAACCTATGGATTATCAAACCGCGGGTTAGCCATTGATGTTGCCCAACCTAAAGGTGAAGAATATCCCTTATTTAAACGTTTTTGGATAGAGCGGCCCTCTAAATATCAAACCGCGATTGTGGTACACGCATTGCTAGATAGTCAGAGTGTTACAGGTGCCTATCGCTTTGGTATTTATCCCGGAGCACCGACACGTGTTGATGTCGATGTCACCCTCTTTCCGCGCCGAGATATCGCCCACGTTGGCCTAGCACCACTGACTTCCATGTTTCTTTATGGTGGTTTAGATACGCCTGACAAACCCGATTATCGTCCTGCTGTGCATAACTCTGAAGGATTACAAATTGATCGAGGTAACGGTGAGCGTTTATGGCGACCACTCAATAACCCAAACAAACTGCAAATCAGTGCCTTTGGTGACGAAGATATTAAGGGTTTTGGCTTAATCCAACGCCATCGTAACTTCGACTACTATCAAGATCTTGGTGCGAACTACCAACAACGTCCTTCTGCATGGATTGAACCATTAAACGATTGGGGTAAAGGGCAATTAATACTGCTTGAAATTCCATCAAGCGCCGAAACCAATGATAATATCGTCGCCTATTGGGAACCTCAGGGGGGATTAAAGCAGGCTGAGCCCTATCGCTATTCCTACCGCATTACAGCGTCTAATGACAGCCCAAGTTTTACAAACAAAGCACGGGTAATTCGTAGCTCTAAGGGACAAAAACAGGTCAAAGGCAAAGAACTCCTTATCGACTACAGCAATATCAAGCCACAAGATATTGAAAAAATTACAATTGATGCCAGTATCAGTAAGGGTAAAATCCTCTCATCTCGGATAGTAGCTCACCCTGAAATTAATGGTGCTCGGATCTTCATTACGTTTGAGCCTGAAAGTACCAATGTGGCAGAATTGCGCATTCAATTGCGTAAAGATGAAAAACCTGTCGCCGCTACTTGGCTATATCGCTGGAACAGTGATGATTGGCCCTAGGCCGATAAACTAAGACTCGATTTGCGTTTTACTTAACACCATAAAAATCGCCGGAAATCCGGCGTTTTTTATGGGTAAAATCAATATTTCCACACTCATATTAATAACCTTACAGTTAAGCAGTTTAATATTCCCGATGACTTATCACAGTATTTTTCGGAATAAGTAGGATTATTTTTCTCTAACAAAAATAGGGATTTTCAGTTCCAGTTTTTGAATCCTATTTAGCGTCTCATAACATTTACACCCCAATCCTACGGCGTTATATTAGCCTCTCAAAAAAACTGAATATTCACACAAGCTACGTTTTTATAAGATATCTACCTATTGTGCTCATCCTATTCAGTGTTTAGTTATTTTTCGCATCATCAATATGTTAGAGAAAAAATGAAGTTACCTACATTAAATGCTGCGTATTTTCGTAAGCCAACGACAATATTGTTAATTACAAGTACGTTACTTATCTTATATTATTTATTACCAATGATTGGGCGAGCATTTTGGCTAGCCTTAGTATTACTCAGCTATTTGCTGATTTAACATGTAAACAAGATGCTAATATGGCGATAAAGATTAACATTCATCTTAATATTCTCCATTAATCTCGCTTGATAATGCTAAGTTTCTTCAACCTATCAAATCTAGCTGACTCATCATCTAGACGGATATTTATGCTATGCCATTTTCACACTTGAAATCAGTTCTCACGCTTTCGTTACTGTTTACCCAGAATGTCTTGGCAACTGCCGTCGATTTTAGTGACTATGGTCCTTTACGCAGCTATGCGCAATCACCGGCCCAAGCAGGCAGTTTAACACCGATGTTAAGATCAGGGTTTTCGTTACCTGAAGGTCAAAAAGAGCTGCACTTATCCGCAAGTGCAGCCAGTGTTTGGGCTGAAACCGATGACTATTTTGCCGATTACTATCACAACACCCTTGAAGGAGGACTGACTTGGCAAGTCAATGATAAATGGATGATAGATACCAGTTATCACTGGCGTTTTAGTGGCGATAATCACTTAGACTCAGTAACTATGTGGTTTCATGATGCATTTGGTTTTAGTCAAAATGGTCGTGAAGATGCCGCTAAACATCAAAATCAAATATTTTCTAAAGATGGCGTTAATCAGCAAAATATCTCAGGCGAAAACCTCAATAATGTCGTCATACTTTATGTTGGCTACCAATTGTTTGAAAACCAATATCAGGGCTTATCTTTAGGAGGCAGCCTATATTATAACTATGTCGACTCAGGCCCCTTTGAAGATGAAAGCTTTGAACAAGCGTTACAGCTTAATTACAGCTTTCGTTATGAAAAACATCATATTCATTCTACCGCAGCTGTTAGTTTTAGGCAGGGTAATGAGGTTCTTTCGGGGATAAGCTACGATAATCATGCTTATTCCGTCAATCTCGGTTATGAATATTTAACGGGCCGCCATGGCTGGTTGCTTGAATTACATCACTATCAGGGCTTACTCGAAACCGAAAATGATTTTTCAAAAGCCTCTAACGAAATATTACTCGGCTACCGTTACTATTTAGATACCAGTGCAATAGAGTTTTCTATTGTTGAAAACTATTTCAATATGGATAACAGCACCGATATTGCCTTTAATATTGGCTATCGCGTTAAGTTATAATCACAATATTTTAAAACTATGCCAACAAAAACAGAGGCGATATTGCCTCTGTTTTGATATCAAACTTATTATTTGAATAAGCTTATTTCATCAATAAGGGCTGAATATTCATAAAATTGGCGGCATGCTCCGCATCCGCCTGCTTAAGATGTGGAATACACCCGAGAAAAGGCGATACCATCATCTCTTTAAGCGACGCTAAGTTTTCATCGAACACACTCATATTGGGATCGACACAGTTTGCCACCCAACCTGCGACCGTTAAGCCATCGGCTAATATCGCTTCTTGAGTTAATAACGCATGATTTAGACAACCGAGTTTCATTCCCACCACAAGAATGACGGGTAAATTAAGCTGTTGTACCAACTCAGATAAGTAGCGCCCTTCCCCTAAAGGCAAACGCCAACCGCCCGCTCCTTCGATCAAACAAAAATCAGCTTGTGCCCACGCCTGTCTATCCAACTTAGCTAAAATCGCCTCGGGGAATAAATTAACTCTCTGCTGTTTTGCTGCAATATGCGGTGCAATCGCAGGTTCAAAACTAATCGGATTCACCTGCTCATAGCTCAGTTTAAGGGATGAAGCCGACATCAGTTTTAATGCATCACTGTTACACAAACCCTTTTCAGTGATTTCACAGCCTGAGGCAACAGGCTTCACCCCAAGACTTAAGCGCGAAGACCCTGCGCACAGAACGTCACGATTGAATGCGGTCAAGAGTGCAGTCGATACTAAGGTTTTACCGCTATCGGTATCTGTTCCTGTTACAAAAAACATGCCTTTTACCTGTTAATCTGTTGGCCAACTATGCGCCAAACCGTTGCTAGAGATTTATACCGAGCCGCCTTGGCGACGCACACGAAATTGGGCGATCTGATAGGTTAAAGGCAAGCCCTGTGCCTCACGAAATTGCTCTGCTCGTTGTTGTAAAGCCTGCCAATCGTGGCGGCCACGCAATTTACCAAAATGGGCATCGGATTCAGAAGAAGTTAGGCTCTGTACTGAGGATTGCACCGATGCGCCCACGCCTTTAATGGAATAGAGTAAGGCTTTAAGATCTTGAAAATAGACGGTCATTGGCATGAGCTTCACATCAAGAAATTGCCAATCTGTGTCGTCAAATGCCGCTTGTAAGCTTTCAAGAGATAAGAAACTGTTGACCCTCAAACCAAGATTAGATAACTGAGTCAGGCTACCTGCCGCCACGATACTCAAATGCGCTTCTCCACCCGATGTTAAGACTCTGGCCATTTCGCTGGTTGCAGCCGAAAAGTCATGACACCACTGCAGGGCCAAATTGGAGTAAATATTATCGATGCACGCATCGGCAAAGGGTAATTGCTCGGCATTACCGCACACGCATAGGTAGCTAGGGAAAGTCGCTTGAAGTTGTTGCAGCATGCCCAAAGCGATATCGAGTGCATAAACTCTAATATCTGTGCCTGTGGCATTATGATCAAAATTGGTTCCCGGCCCTGCGCCAATATCAAGAATTGCGCCCTTGGCAACAAATCCCTGCAACAAACTCGCACCGCTTAAACGCTGCAAACAGTTATGTTCTTGATAGCTCTTGGCTGCTGCTGAAAACCGCTCGGCAATATGCGAGAGCTGATCTGCGGGCTCATGGGGATTAAGGCTAACGCCAAGCGGCATGGACATCTTTGGTTATTCTCACTTTTAAATCAAACTCTGATCTTTCAACTCTAAAATTTAGCCATCGAATCGTCGGCCATAAGCAGTACCGGGAACATTAGCTTATCGCGCAGGACGCTCAGATACCCTAGGTAGTGCAACTTCGGCCAGCACTTGCGCAATGCCGTTAACGCAGCGGCGAATTGCCGCCTCGCTATGGGATGCACTTAAGGTAATACGTAATCTTGCTGAGCCTACGGGCACGGTTGGCGGACGAATTGCCCCAACCCAAATCCCCATGGCTTTTAGCTTTTGCGCAACCAATAAGGTTTGCTCGGCATCGCCAATGATCAAAGGTTGAATCGGGGTGTCACTACCAAGAAGTGGAATATCAGCATCTTGGCATAATTGTTTGAACAGCGAGATATTACGCTGCAACTTTTGCCTAAGTTCAGGATGAGCTTCACAGTGTTCAACTGCGGCCAAAGCTAGCGCAGCATTGGCCGGTGACAGTGCAGTGGAATAAATATATTCCCGCGCATTACTCACTAAAAACGCAATCAACTCTCGACTACCCAGAATTGCTGCGCCTTGACAGCCTAATGCCTTGCCAAAAGTCACTATCTGGATATCGATAAGGTTGGCTGCTGGCTGATTAAAAATATCGGACACGCCAAAGCCATGGGCATCATCGACAATCAACCACACATTATGCGCGCGGCAAAGGCTAGATAAGGCCTTAATCGGCGCAATATCACCATCCATGCTAAATACACTTTCAGTGATCAGCGCTGAAACCGTGTTTTTGGCTAACAGCCGCTCCGCACTCTCAGTTGAGTTGTGCAAAAAGCGTTTAAAATCGGCACCACTATCGCGTAAACCATCGATAATCGACGCATGGACCAGCTTATCCGCCAGCACAACATCTTGCTTATCGAACAGGGTTTTACAGAGCGTACTATTAGCGCTAAACCCTGAGCTAAAGAGTAGCGCTGCCTCAAATCCGGTTATCTGGCACAGCTTAGTTTCCAGCGCTAAATGCGCCTCATTGTAGCCCGTCACCAGTGGCGATGCCCCGCTGCCGACACCATATTGCTGTGCACCGCGGTGTAGCGCCGCAATTAATTCGGGCGCACGGCAAAGCCCTAAGTAGTCGTTACTACTGAAGTTAAGATAAGTTTGCCCCTCAAAGCAAAACTGCGGCTCAGCGTGACTTAGCACGGCATCGGTTGATAATGCTTGACGCTGCCTTAGCAAACCTTGCTCTGCTAAGGCTTGCTGACGGGCGCGGATTTTTGAACCCAGTTTTGACGCGAGTGGTGAACTCATATTCTCTTGCTCAGGATTTTCTTGCTAAACGTAAGCGCCATAAATCCTTTAGAAGGTAAAGCGCTCCAACGCTTAACGAAGCGCATTTATACACTGTGTCTATAGCGCAGCCGCATCATAAAACTGAGACGCAGCTTTATCTTGGTGAGCCGCAGCTTTAGCTAATACAGCTTGCTCATCATCGATAGTCGCGGCTGCGCCCTGCTCAGGACGTAAGCCCAGACGGCGAAACAGCCCCATATCGTCACTTTCTTCAGGGTTTGGCGTGGTCAGTAACTTGCAGCCGTAGAAAATCGAGTTAGCACCTGCAAAGAAACACATAGCCTGCAGCTCGTCAGTCATGTTTTCACGGCCCGCCGATAAACGCACACGGGACTTAGGCATTAAAATACGCGCCACGGCGATGGTACGGACAAACTCCAGCGGATCTAAATCATCGAGTTTTTCGAAGGGAGTACCGGCCACTTTGACTAGCATATTGATCGGCACAGAATCCGGATGCTGGGGTAAATTCGCCAGTTGTTGTAATAAACCCGCTCGGTCTGTGGCCTTTTCGCCCATGCCGACAATGCCGCCAGAGCAAACTTTCATGCCCGATGCGCGCACATGGCTTAAGGTATCTAAGCGGTTTTGATAGGTACGGGTGGTGATCACATCGCCGTAATATTCAGGCGAGGTATCTAAATTGTGGTTGTAATAATCAAGGCCCGCATCGGCCAACTCGTTGGCTTGCTCGGCGCTTAACATCCCTAAGGTCATGCAGGTTTCCATGCCGAGGGCTTTCACCTCTTGCACCATTTGCTTAAGGTATGGCATGTCTTTATCTTTCGGGTTACGCCAGGCGGCGCCCATACAGAAACGCGAAGCCCCCGCGGCTTTGGCACTGCGCGCTTCGGTGAGCACGGTTTCCATCGCTAATAGACGCTCTTTTTCAAGGCCTGTGTCGTAACGCGCACTCTGAGGACAATATTTACAATCCTCAGGACAAGCACCGGTTTTAATCGACAGTAAGCGGCTGATCTGCACTTCGTTAGGATCGTACACTTCACGGTGGATACTGTGGGCTTTAAATAATAAGTCATTCATCGGCAGCGCAAATAAGGCTTCGATTTCTTCCCGCTTCCAATCATGACGAACTTGCAACTGCGACATTGAACACCCTTTTATTTTTGTATTTTACCTTGGCTAGGATAACCTCAGCCCTTAAACTGTCAACGCCAACCAGTGATACAGGTTTACCACTGATTAGTTTTCAATCAACACTGTGAGCTTTTATGCGCAATTTACTCGACTTGGATTTTGATAGCGCCCATATTTGGCACCCTTATACCTCTATGACTCGCGCACTTCCTGTTTTTGGGGTACACAGTGCCCAAGGCTGCGAGCTGGAATTGGTCGATGGCCGTAAACTTATTGATGGCACCAGCTCTTGGTGGGCCTGCGTGCATGGCTATGGTCATCCGGCAATATTAACGGCGATGGAGCAGCAATTGCACCAACTCAGCCATGTCATGTTTGGTGGCATTACCCATGAACCCGCCATTACACTCTGCAAAAAACTGCTGGCGATGACCTGCGAGCCCCTCACTAAAGTCTTTCTGTGCGACTCAGGCTCAATTGCCGTTGAGGTTGCCATCAAAATGGCGCTGCAATATTGGCAGGGGCAAGATTTGCCTTTAGCGCAAAAAGCCCAAAAACAGCGCATCCTTACCGTGAAGAAGGGCTACCATGGCGATACCTTTGCTGCCATGAGTGTCTGCGATCCCGAAGGTGGCATGCATACCATGTTTGGTGAAGCAGTCACTAAACAGTGTTTTGTCGATGCGCCGCAAACGCCCTTTGGAGAATCGTTACACCAAGACGATTTAGCACCCATGCAGCGCATTTTACGCGAACAACATCAAGACATTGCCGCCGTGATTATCGAACCGATTATGCAGGGCGCAGGGGGCATGCGCTTCTACAGTAGCGAATATTTACGTGGTCTGCGTGCCCTGTGTGATGAATATCATGTGCTGCTTATCCTCGATGAAATCGCCACGGGTTTTGGCCGAACCGGTAAATTATTTGCCTATGAACATGCCGACATCACGCCGGATATCCTCTGCCTAGGCAAAGCATTAACGGGTGGTTATATTAGCCTTGCCGCCACCTTGTGCACGGATAACGTCGCCCAAGGCATTAGCCAATCGCCCGCAGGCGTCTTTATGCATGGCCCGACATTTATGGGTAATCCCCTCGCCTGCGCCGCCGCCTGCGCCAGCTTAGATTTGATCAATCAGCAGGAGTGGCCTGCACAGGTTGCTGCCATCGAGCAGCAAATGCAGCGCGAGCTTGCCGATGCCATCGATATTCCCAGCGTGAAAGAGGTGCGCGTGCTCGGCGCGGTCGGCGTGCTCGAAATGCACCAAGCGGTGAATACCGCGGCGCTGCAGCAGCAATTTGTCGACCTAGGCGTATGGGTTAGACCCTTTGCCAACCTGATTTATATTATGCCGCCCTATGTGATAAGCCCTGCTCAGCTCACACAGCTGACTCAGGCGATGAAGCAAGTCGCGGCCACCATTACACCACCGAAAACCACTTCGGATGACGCAAGTCGAGGCCAAAACATCTGCATCAGCCATGGCTAATCGCCATGGCTGCAAGTTATTAAGCCTTCTTGACCAGGCTTGATATCAATGCCCGCAGCGCCGCCGGTTTAATCATTTTGGCCATATAGTGATAACCGCGGCGCTGCACATCTTCCACCAGCTCTTTGCGAGTGTTCGCTGTGATTAAAATGCCCGGTAACTCTTTGCCATAGAGTGCGCGGATCCCATCCATCGCATCAACACCGTTTTGACCATCATCTAAGTGGAAATCCGCTAACACGATATCGGGCGCCACGCCTTTAAGGCCTAATTTAATCCGCGCATCGGCTAAGTCTTTGGCACAAATCACCTCGCATTGCCAACGACTGAGTAAGCTCTCAAGCCCCGCAAGAATCGCCTCCTCATTGTCGATACACAATACTTTAATCCCTGATAACGGTTGTAATAACGATGGCAATGCCTTGACCTGCGGCTGACGCACGGTTTCCCCTAAGGGAACCGTAATGGAAAACACCGAGCCACGCCCCAATTGCGAAGACACCTGAATACTGTGATTAAGTACCCGGCTTATCCTATCGGCAATCGCCAACCCTAACCCTAAACCGCTGACACTTTTACTACGTGGATTATTTAAGCGTTTAAATTCTTTAAATATTTCATGAGTTTCATGCTCATCAATACCACAGCCCGTATCGAGCACTTGGATCTCCAATTCGCTGCCGCGATGACGGCATCCAAACAGTACTCGCCCTCCGCGGGCATAACGGTAGGCATTGGTTAAAAAGTTTTGCAGCACACGCCTGAGCAAAGAAGGATCAGAATTCACCGTCGCGCTGCAGGGGATCATCTTAAAGCGAATTTGATTGTCCGCCGCCATCGCCTCAAATTCGACCGACAGACCATTAAGTAGCTCAGATATAGCAAAGTCACGGCGGTTCACTTCGACCATGCCGGAATCCAACTTAGAAATATCCAATAAGTCGGTGAGCAACTCGCCGGCGGTTTTAAGCGAGCTATTCACATGGGATAAGGTGGTGCGTGCCTCGCGATCCAAATTAGGGTATTGGGATAACGACGCAGTAAACAATCTTGCCGCATTCAGTGGCTGCATTAAATCGTGCCCCACCGCCGCTAAAAAGCGACTCTTAGAGGCGTTAGCCATTTCTTCCTGTGCTTTGGCCTCAAGTAACTCACTATTTAGCAGAGCTAATTCGTAGGTACGTTCTTTAACACGCGACTCGAGCGTTTCATTGGCTTCGAGCAACGCCCGTTCTTGCTCACGATATTGGGTAATGTCGGTAAAGGTCATCACAAAACCACCATCGGGCATGGGATTACCTTGAATTTTAATCACTTTACCGTCTTTACGTTGCCGCTCTGAAGTATGCGGCGTGCCATTACGCATATGCTGCACACGTTTTTCAACCTGTTGCTCTATATCGCCATCACCACAATAACCTCTGGCGGCATTAAAGCGGATCACTTCACTGATAGGCATACCCTGCTGTAAAAAGCCTTCAGGATATTGATATAACTCGACATATTTGTAGTTCCATGCAACCAAGTTAAGGTCACTGTCAATCACGCTCATCCCTTCGTAGGCATGCTCGATAGCACCACGCAGCATATCTTGACTGAGCATAATTTTGGATGAGGCTTCATCCACAAGGCTAAAGACTTCATCTAAGGCCAAGTCACGACCTTGTAAAACCGAATCCATAACTAAAGAAGCACTTGAAGCGCCGAGCACGCCAGCGAGTAAACGCTCGGTATGGGCAATCAGTTCAGGAGTCGCGGCCTTATGCCAACTGTCACTTTTAACCGCTTCGGTAGAGAATCGACTAAAACTTTCATAGGCACGGGTTGGACTCACAAAGCGGCTAGCTAAAATCAATAAATCCTGCTGCGAGATAGGGCCGCTTTTCTTATTGGCATTATTTTTAAGCTTACCAGGGCTGACAAAAGCACTGGCCTGAATACGCTCGGCCACCCCGGCCCTGAACCAAATCGAGCCCAACACATAACAGGCAATATTGGCAAATAACGCCGTAAGCGCATCACGCACATTCGGTGTAATAGCATCTAATAGGTCGAAATTACTAGACATTAATGTCGCTGGGCTTTGGTTACCCGTCATGCCACTGAGCATGATGTAAAACCACAAGCTAAAACCCACACTGAGTCCTAAAAACACCCCTGCACGATTGCCGTGTTTCCAGTAAAGTCCACCCACTAACGCGGGTGCAAGTTGGGCAAAAGCACCAAAGGACAGCATCCCCAGATGCGATAGCGAGTCGCTATCAGCCAGCGCCAGATAACTGCCGTAACCCAACCCAAGGATGATGATAATCGCGAGGCGGCGGGCATTTAATAGCATCTGCGAAAACTGGCTGAAGTTTTTCTCGCGGATATTGCCAGTTCGTAACATCACAGGGACGAGCCATTCGTTACTCACCATAACACTGATTGTCACCACGGCCACAATCACCATCCCCGTCGCCGCAGATAAGGTGCCTAACAGCGCAATCACCGCCAGCAGTGGATGATCTAACGCAAGCGGTAAATTAATCACATAGGTATCAGCGGCAACGCTATCGCCCAAGATCAATTTACCCGCTAATGCCAGTGGCCCGACAAATAGACCAAATAAGGCCAAATACAGCGGAAACAACCAACGTCCCTTAGAAAGAACCGACTCATCGGCACATTCCACCACCATCACATGGAATTGGCGCGGCATACACAAAAATGCCGCCATGCCGACAAGCAGTTCAGGCATCAAGGTTTCAATACGGGGGTTTGGGTGATGAATTAACGCTTTATCACTCGCCTGCTGCCAAATATCGCCAAATCCGTCAAATACGCCAAAGCTAATCACCATCCCCACCAGCAAAAATGCTGCGAGTTTCACTAAGGATTCGAACGCGATAGCCAGCATCATCCCGGGATTATGCTCGGTAGCATCGAGCTTACGAGTGCCAAAAAGAATAGCAAATATGGCTAACAGCGCGGTGATCAGTAGCGCAATCATAATGCCATTTAAGGGGTCATCCGCGGGTTGAAATAGATTAAGGCTGAACACCATCGCCTTAAGTTGCAGCGCAATATAAGGCATGATGCCAAATAGCGCGATGAGGGTAACAATGGCCGCCAAGGTTTGTGACTTACCGTAACGGGCGGCAATAAAGTCGGCGACCGAGGTAATATTTTGCGCCTTGGACACGAGGACCATCTTGCGCAACATGCCAAACCCTAAGGTGAAGATAAGAATTGGGCCGATAAAAATCGGAATGAACGACCAAAAATCCTTAGCCGACTGTCCAACCGTGCCTAAAAAACTCCAAGAAGAACAATAAACCGCCAAGCTTAAGCCATAAATGACCACTTGCAGCTTCTTGGTCACGCCGCTAAACCAGCGCTCCGCCCCCCAGGCTAAAAGGAATAAAAGTGATACATAACAAATAGCAATAACGGCGACGACTAAGGTGAGATTCATATTTTTGCTCTTTTTTCCATTATTGTGCGATAAATAATGGCTGAAATCTAGCCAGATTTTCGAGTGCAACAGCCTAAATATAAAGGAAATTTTAAAACTAGACCAAGGTCTAATGGAGTTGACTCCCTCTTGCATACCATACTCAGACCACGCAATTTTTCGAAAGGGAAGCCCTATGAGCTCGCAGTCTCTCTACAAAGTCTCCGGCAATATCGCTGCCAATGCACTTGTAAA
This sequence comes from Shewanella sp. 8A, assembly GCF_023475945.1. Lineage (NCBI taxonomy): Bacteria > Pseudomonadati > Pseudomonadota > Gammaproteobacteria > Alteromonadales > Shewanellaceae > Shewanella > Shewanella sp. 8A. The sequence goes on along the minus strand of NZ_JAMDJP010000025.1, from coordinate 4,942 downwards.
TAACGATCAATATAAAACAATGTACCAAGAGTCGATTGTCAATCCAGAGGGGTTCTGGAGAGAGCACGGCAAACGTATCGATTGGATAAAGCCATACACTAAAATCAAAAAAACCACTTTTGACGATCATAATTTATCGATTAACTGGTTCTATGACGGCACCCTAAACGCCTCGGCAAACTGTCTAGATCGCCATTTGGCGGAGCACAGCGACCGCGTCGCCATTATTTGGGAAGGCGATAACGCCAACGAACAACGCAAAATCACCTACGGTGAACTGCACACTCAAGTATGTAAGTTTGCCAACGCGCTACGCAGCCAAGGCGTACGCCGTGGCGATATCGTCACGATTTATATGCCGATGGTGCCAGAAGCCGCCGTCGCGATGCTGGCCTGTGCTCGCATTGGTGCCGTGCATTCCGTTGTTTTTGGTGGTTTCTCACCCGATTCTATTGCCTCTCGGGTTATCGATGGTAAATCCAAAATCGTCATCACCTCCGATGAAGGTATGCGTGGTGGCCGCGCCATTCCACTCAAACGCAACATCGACGATGCGTTAAAACATCCCGATGTGACCAGTGTTGAGAAAGTCATTGTGCTTCAACGCACTGGCGGCAAGATTGACTGGGTAGAAGGTCGCGATGTGTGGTGGCATTCACTGGTTGAAACCGCATCCGAACATTGCGCTGTCGAAGAAATGGGCGCAGAAGATCCGCTGTTCTTACTCTATACCTCAGGTTCAACGGGTAATCCAAAGGGCGTATTGCACACTACTGGTGGCTATATGGTGTATGCCTCCATGACCCACGAGTATGTGTTCGATTACAAACCCGGTGAGATTTACTGGTGTACTGCTGATGTGGGTTGGATCACTGGTCACTCCTATATGGTATATGGCCCGCTTGCCAACGGCGCAACGGTGCTCATCCACGAAGGTGTTCCTAACCACCCGAGCCCTGCGCGTTTAGGCGAGATGATTGACCGCCATAAAGTCAATATTCTCTATACTGCACCAACGCTTATTCGTGCACTAATGGCCGAAGGGAAACAACATTTTGATAAGTACGATGGCAGCTCACTGCGCATCATGGGCTCTGTAGGCGAACCCATCAACCCAGAAGCTTGGCGTTGGTACCACGAGGTCATCGGCCACGAGCATTGCCCGATTGTCGATACTTGGTGGCAAACTGAAACAGGCGGTATTTTGATCACCCCACTGCCAGGCGCAACTGATACTAAGCCCGGCTCGGCGACTCGTCCTTTCTTTGGGGTACAACCGGCGCTCGTGGACAACATGGGTAACATTTTAGAAGGCGCAACCGAAGGTAACTTAGTGCTGCTCGACTCATGGCCTGGCCAAATGCGTACCGTCTATGGTGACCATGAACGTTTCGTGCTGACCTATTTTAAAACCTTCCGTGGCATGTACTTTACCGGTGACGGCGCTCGCCGCGATGAAGACGGTTATTACTGGATCACTGGCCGTGTGGACGACGTGATTAACGTCTCAGGTCACCGATTAGGTACCGCCGAAGTCGAAAGTGCACTGGTGTCACACGAACTGGTCGCTGAAGCTGCTGTTGTGGGCTATCCCCATGATATTAAAGGCCAAGGTATTTACGCTTATGTGACCTTAACCCGCGGCACAGAAGAAAGCGAAGAACTTCGCCAAGAGCTGCGCCAATGGGTTCGCAAGGAAATTGGCGCCTTAGCTACACCGGATCTTATCCAGTGGGCAACAGGATTGCCTAAGACACGTTCTGGCAAAATCATGCGCCGCTTCCTGCGTAAGATTGCCGCGAACGAAGTGACCAATTTAGGGGATGCATCAACACTGGCCGACCCAGCCGTGATTGAAACCTTGATTGAAACTCGCTTGAATCGCAACGAGTAATCGTTGTCCCACACTTAATCGTGATTTATCACGGTTAAGTGTGGCTTTAGCTCCTGTTCATTTGAACACCTGTCCGTTTTAGCAAGTGTTCCTTTTAATCAAGTAAACCCTGTTGAGAAAGTGCCTGATTGCCCCTTTCTCTTAGTTGCCCCTCCAACCAAGGGGCATTTTTTTGGTTCTGTGTTAAGCTTGGCGCTAAACTCAGTCGACCAAGAATAGCTAGCAGCGTGTCAGTTAATTCCAGCCCAAGCGTTACCCTCAGGGATTATCAGCAACAAGCCGTCGATGCCACCATCGCGCATTTCAAAAAAAGCACCGATTCCGCCGTGTTAGTCCTACCAACTGGAGCAGGGAAAAGTATCGTTATTGCCGAGCTTGCCCGCATCGCCAGAGGACGCGTGCTGGTTTTAACCCATGTGAAGGAACTGGTTGCCCAAAACGCACAAAAGGTGGGATTACTGACGACTGAGGCCAGCATTTATTCCGCAGGGCTAAATCAAAAATCGACTGACGGCAAAACCGTTGTCGCCAGTATCCAATCCGCTGCGCGCGCCTTAACTCAATTCGATGAGCCCTTCTCGCTGGTGATTATCGATGAATGCCACAGAGTCAGCCTCGAAAAAACCAGCCAATATCAGCAGCTCTTAACTCATTTACAGCAGCGTAATCCAAAGCTCAAATTATTAGGCCTGACTGCCACCCCTTATCGACTGGGCACTGGCTGGATTTACAAACACCACTACCACGGCAAAGTGGGCTCGCCTGAACTTGGGATCTTCGAGCAATGTATTTTCGAGCTCCCCATCCGTCCGCTGATTAAACAAGGCTATTTAACTTCACCAACCTTATTTGATGGTTTAAGCGCCCAATATGACTTCAGCCGAATCAAACCCAATGACAATGGCGAATATCCCGAGGCCCAAGTTAATGCGCTGCTGAACCACGCTGGGCGCGCCACAACGGCGATTGTGAAGCAACTGATTGAACTGAGTCATCATCGCCAAGGGATCATTATTTTTGCCGCGACAGTGCGCCATGCTGAAGAAATTGTCAGCCAGCTCAACAAGGATCACAGGGAGCAAACAGCAATCGTCACGGCGCAAACGCCAGATAATGAACGTGATGAGCTTATCGAGCGCTTTAAAGCGAAGGAGCTTAAGTTCCTCGTCAACGTCGCGGTATTAACCACTGGCTTCGATGCGCCCCATGTGGATTTGATTGCGATTTTACGCCCCACCGCATCGGTGAGTTTGTTTCAGCAAATGATTGGCCGAGGCCTTAGGATCTGTGAAGGTAAAAAAGATTGTTTAGTGATTGATTACGCTGCCAATGGCTATGATTTGTATTTTCCAGAAGTCGGCCAAGCTAAGCCCAATAGCAAATCTGTTCCGGTACAAGTGCATTGCCCTGTCTGCCAGTTTGCCAATATCTTTTGGGGATTAACCGACAAGGATGGCGATATTATCGAGCACTTTGGCCGTCGCTGTCAGGGCATTGTCGAGCATCATGGGCAAAAGCAGCAATGTGACTTTCGATTTAGGTCTAAATCCTGTCCCGATTGCGGACAAGATAACGACATTGCAGCGCGTATTTGCCAGCATTGCCAGTCGACCTTAATCGACCCCGATAAACGCCTTAAGCAAGTATTGAATAAGCAACACCATCATCTGTTCCGCTGCCAGCATATGACGTTAATGGATGATGCAGGCGATCTTAAGGTGCAATATCTAGACATTGACGGAAATGAGTTTAATCGGCACTTTAAGCTGCAAACGCCCGCCCAATGGCGTGCCTTGTATGCGCTGTTTATTTTCCCCCATAGTCGCACGCCAGGCATTAAACCTAAGCAATACAAAAAAGTGTCTGAGCTGATTGCCGATAGTGCCGCCTTTCGGATGCCAGATCTGTTACTGCTGAAAAAGCACAAAAAAGGCTGGGATCTGCTCGAAAGCTATTTCGATTACCAAGGGCGCTATCAAACTGAAAATAAACACATCTGACATTATCAATTCGGTTAGCGCTATGGTATAAAACGCTTAAAGTAATCCTAAGGAGCTATTATGTACGTTGTTATTTTTGGCCGTCCTGGCTGTCCTTATTGCGTGCGAGCAGTACAACTGTCAGAGCAACTCGTTGAAAAACGTGATGACTTTAAATTTAGATATGTAGATATCCACGCCGAAGGGATTTCTAAAGCGGATCTCGAGAAGACTGTCGGCAAGCCAGTCGAAACGGTGCCCCAGATATTCGTTGATGAAAAACACGTAGGTGGTTGCACCGATTTCGAACAATATGTTCGTGATAACAATCTGTTAGGTTAACCCTAATACGAGATAACAAGGAGACCTGTGGTCTCCTTTTTTACTTTTGCATCAGTTGTTACATCAATAATGTTGCAGAGTAAAGCAACCTCAATTTTGCTTGTTCCATTTTGTGTTTCCCCAGTTGTTATTATTTATCTGCAGCCAATATACCATTTAACACGTGAGAAAAACTGACAATAAGTCTATGAGCAAACTAGAAAATGCAGTGAAATTAATTAAGATTTTTAGTGATGAGTAGCGAAAGAAAATTATTACTAGGAGAGATAAAGAGTGGTGGGTCGTGAAGGATTCGAACCTTCGACCAATTGGTTAAAAGCCAACTGCTCTACCGACTGAGCTAACGACCCATCGAGTGAACGCTGATTTTACACTTCAGTAAGTGGTGGGTCGTGAAGGATTCGAACCTTCGACCAATTGGTTAAAAGCCAACTGCTCTACCGACTGAGCTAACGACCCATCTAGTGAACGCTGATTTTACACTTCAGTAAGTGGTGAATCATGAAGGATTTAAACCATTCGATTGATTGGTTAAAAGCCAACTGCCCTAGCTTTATAACATAAGCGATTGAGCTAACGACCCATCTATTGGATTCTGAATTTTACACTTTCAGAAAAGTGGTGGGTCGTGAAGGATTCGAACCTTCGACCAATTGGTTAAAAGCCAACTGCTCTACCGACTGAGCTAACGACCCATCTAGTGAACGCTGATTTTACACTTCAGTAA
>NZ_JAMDJP010000024.1:0-65397 GCF_023475945.1 Shewanella sp. 8A | reverse complement strand
CCTCTTTTGACTTCGCTAAAAATCAAAGATGCATTTAACATGAGTAGGTATACAGGCAAAGCCTCATATGATGATAACCACCTACTGAAGTAGGTGGTTTTGGGCTAAAAACAAAAAGCCCTTACGAAAAGGGCTTTTAAAATAACACATGCTTTACTGATTAATCATCACCGCCTTCATCAATACTTCAGTGGTGTATTTACCATTATTAATCACGGGGAAACGATCATAGGTCTGGAAAATCACCTTGTCCTGGTACTTGATCATAGCCACTACGCCATAATTAATACGTTTATCGATTGATTGCGCGGGTAATAAGAACTTAAATGGCACAGGCGCTCGGGCGATATTAAAGCTTTTTTGAGCAATAATGGCCCCTGGAGTATTCAAATCGATAATGGCAATAGTAATTTCACTGCCTTGTGGCAAGATAATTTTCTCTAAATAACCCGCCGCTCCATTGATGATAATGGGTGGTTCAGGTTGTACCGTTACGCAACCAGCCATCGTCAATGAGCTTAAACAGAATAGAATAAATATTTTTAATTTCAGTAACATATTAGCTTCCTTTTACCATACGGATCAGCCCCTCTTGGGTCGTCGATGCGACAAGCTCGCCCTGCTGATTAAAAAATTGTCCTCGGACATACCCACGCCCCCCACTGGCATTTGGGCTATCGATACTATAGAGCAACCATTCTCCCATATTAATGGGTCGGTGGAACCACATCGCATGATCAATGGTTGCCATGCGGATGCCCGGGGTTAAAAACGACACGCCATGGGGCTGAGCCGCCGTGACTAAAAAATTAAAGTCGGAGGCATAGGCTAGTAAATATTCATGGATATGACTATCTGTTGGCATTGCACCATTTGCCCTTAACCACACATAGCGATATGGCTCGGTTTCTTTAGGTGCGAAGGGATGCAGAGGGTTGACTAAGCGCATCTCAATTGGCGCGTCTTCCATAAACTTTTCAAGGATCCTTGCTGGGACTTTATCCCTTAAGGTCATAGCCAACTCATTTTGATTTAATAAACCTTCAGGGCCAGGCACCTGCGGCATCTGTGCTTGATGTTCAAAACCCACCTCGGGTTCTTGGAAGGAACAGGTCATATGAAAAATCGGCCGTCCCTTTTGTATTGCACTCACCCGCCTAGCACTAAAGCTGCCCCCATCGCGCATATTTTCAACTTCATACACTATGGGTAACTTCTCATCTCCTGCGCGTAAAAAATAAGAGTGAAGCGAATGCACTTGGCGCTCAGCTGGTACGGTTTGCTTAGCCGCGCTCAAGGCCTGTCCCATGACTTGCCCACCAAACACATGCCCAAACCCTAGGTCTTGACTTTGACCGCGAAACAGCCCGATTTCGATTTGCTCAAGGGATAATAATGATAAGAGATCGTCTAATACCTGACTCATGGGATCCTACGGAAAATTAGCAATGAATACCCAAGGGTAACCCAGTTCGACTAGGGCTGACCAGTAGGGAAAAACGCACGCCGAACTACTCAATTTTTATATGATGCTCAAGAGCGCTCTGTTTTGACCAAGCCAACACTTTATCCTCACCACAGGAATGTAAATTAACCGGAAAGGCATTGTGAAGTTCTGACCAATATTTCACGAGTTTATCGGGCGTACATTGTCCCTCACTAAAGTAGATAGACTGAAACTCAGCGAATCTGCCGTGGCTGACACTGCCAGCGCCCGCCAATAAATGCTGACCATTAGGGGCCTTTTGACTCACTAAAAACGCCACGGTCGCAGTCAGCGTATCAAAGCAAAATAGCGGTTGAATCGCAGGAGCTAAATGCTTTCGAGTCATAGCCGTTAATGCCTGAGGACATAAGCTATTGATATAAATGTTATATTGCTCGCCCTCTATCGATAGGCTGTTTACCATTCCCACTAAAGCCATCTTGGCGGCACTGAATGCGACTTGGTGTAAATCACCAAAGAGTGCCGAAACCCCCGTTGTCATCAAAATGCGGCCATAACCCTGTGCTTTCATCGCTGGCCATATTGCTTGAGTCAGATAAAAACTGCCATTAACATCAACGTCAAACTGCCGCTGCCACTCAGCTTGTTGAATATGCTCAAAAGGACGAGCACCATAAACACCGGCATTATTGATTAATATATCCACGCCCTGCCAACATTGAAGCAAGCTATTCACCATAGTCTGAACATCCATCTGTTGACTGACATCCACCTCAAAGCAAAGGCACTCGGCCCCGAGTTTTAAAATCGTCTCATGGGTTTGGCGCAATTCATCATTGCTATAGTCAGCATCAGGGTGTTTTTGGCGTTTAGAGGACACCTTAGGTTGGTCGACAAGCACCACTTTGGCGCCCCGCTCTGCCAACATAATGGCATAGGCTCTCCCAAGCCCTGCGCCAGCTCCGGTGATCAACGCCACTTGGTTATCGAAACGCATCCTATCGAATCCTTATCATTGACATAAAGGTGACGTGCTCATTCTCCGGCAGCTAAGCCCGATGACTTGCCTTACACTCAAGGCTCTATCAGCGTTAAGTTACTGGCTTTACCAATGACATACGGGTAAACGGCATAAACTATAAAAGCACAGACAATGTGGATTTTCTTTGACATTGGCGGCAAATCTTTTCCCTAACCGCGAAACATCTGTGCGCCAATTCAAACTCTATTACATGCGTGTATTAGATAGTACTCACTTTAGGGTAATTTCTTGTTATGCTATGGCGCTGTTCACTACTCATTCCTTTTTAGATAGCGACTAGACATCATGAATCCTTGGATTTTAGCCATCAGACCTCGCACCTTACCCGCGGCAATCGGTCCCCTGTTAATTGGTAATATTCTGGCGCTGCACCTTGAGCGTTTCAGTTGGTTAATTGCCGTGACATCGATGTTGTGCGCGATTTTATTGCAGATCGCTGTCAACCTCGCCAATGACTATTTTGATTTTAAAAATGGTATCGATACTGCCGAACGTATTGGCCCAGTTCGCGTGACGCAAAGCGGGATGATCCCAGCCTATAAAGTACGTAATGCGATGATTTTCTGCCTATTACTCGCGTTAACAGTAGGTTCCTATTTGATTTGGCACGGTGGTTGGCCAATAGCGATTTTAGCGGCGGCGGCGATTTTAGGCGCCCTCGGCTACAGCGGCGGTCCTTATCCTTTAGCCTCACACGGGCTAGGTGAAGTTGCCGCCTTTGTGTTTTTTGGCTTAGTGGCTGTGGTCGGCAGTTATTATTTGCAGGCAGGTGATACTAATTTGAATGCGTGGCTACTTGGCTGTGCGATTGGCTTATTTAACGCCGCCATTATGTTAGTTAACAACACCCGCGATATTCGCACCGACACCCAAGCGGGCAAACATACCCTAGCCGTGAGGATTGGCGAGGCACAGGCCAAAGTCTTGTATCAAGCCTTAATTTACTTACCCTTTGGTTTAGTGATCGCGGGATTCTTACTGGGCATTCTACCTGGATTACCGGTATTGTTGGCGGGTTTATCTCTGCTTATCGCCCGTAAACTCAGTAGCGATTTCTATGCTGTATCGGGTGAGGCGCTTAATCCACTATTGGGACGCACAGCAAAACTTACTATGATTTTCAGTACCCTATTCAGTGTGGGACTGGTGTTTACCGCTTAAGCAGGAATACCAACATCTCAGAGTTGTCCCCATTACTGAGTAAGAGCCAGCCACCAATTGGCTAAAATAGACAAGGCTAAAAATACAAAAAGGTTCGTCATGATGCGCCAAACGCACAACATGATGAACCTTTTGCTTTTAGGGACAAATTAAGACCAGAGATAAGCCGAGATTGCCGTGTTAAATAACACGCCACTAAATTGATGCGTGGCTTTTGGCGTCTGTAAATGCGCCGCCCCAAAACACACATGTAAGGGAATTAAATGCTCTTCCCTTGGGTGGCTAAAACGCGCCTCTGGCGCTGATTGCCAATCGATTAATTGTGCCTTAGCGTGGTTATCGCCTGATGTCACTACATCGGTTAACCAAGTATCAAACGCTTGGCTGCGATGCAACACCTTAGGATCGCCGGAGAAAAACGCGCGCATATTGTGAAACGACATGCCAGACCCCACAATCAGCACCCCTTGGGTACGTAATGATGCCAATGCTTCACCGATAGCAATATGGGCACTCGGGTCCAGATGCTGCACTAAGGACATTTGCACCACAGGAATGTTGGCCTCAGGATACATCAACTTAAGTGGCACAAAGGTGCCGTGATCGAAGGCGCGTTGATTATCCAACCGTACCTCAATGCCGCTTGCCTTAAGTAAACTGACAATGGTTTCGGCGAGCTGCGGCTCACCGGGTGCAGGATAAGAAAGCGTATAAGCCTCAGGGGGAAAACCATAGTAATCGAACAGCATACCAGGATGAGAATGGCTCGACAGTGTCACCTGCGCCTCTTCCCAGTGGGCGGTAACTAATACAATCGCCTTGGGCGTGGGAATAGTCTCTGCCACCTTGGATAAATATGACCGTAATTCCCGATGATTTGCATCATTGAGTAATGGTAAAGGCCCGCCACCATGGGGAACAAACAGCACTGGCATTTGAGCCGAGTTCGCGTACGTCATAGTAAATGTCTCTTGATTAAACAGTGAGTTGTCACTTGTAAATTGAAACTTGTCTGCGCGGCGGCCAAAATCAGAAAACCGCTTTTATGTCCACCAGCTGACGTTGAAAACGCACTAATCTATCGACGGTTTCATCTAACTTGATGATTAAAAAAAGCAAGGCAGATAATAACAATGCGGGTAGCGCGTTAAGGGTAGCTTCAAAATTAAAGTGGTAATAAATGGCTCCCATCATCACCGACAGTAATGCTGTTGCCGACAGGACTCGAGATTCACGCCAGCCAATAGCAATAGCGCCCAGCACTTCAACCACACCGATAAAGTAGCCAAAACCCGTTGGTAAATTCATCACGCTAAAGGGCGCATGGAAAAACGACACGCTGAGTAACTTACCCATGCCCGAGAATAAAAACACTATGCTCATGGCGAGCGTTACCAAAGCCGCCGCACGATTTAAGGTATTGGCACAGACAAAGAGTTTTTGAGGGTCAGCCTCAGCCGCGGTTTTATTTTCACCTTTGGCAAAACATAATTGATTGATTGACATAACGACCTCATTACTCATCACTTTTAGACCTAATTCCGTATAAACTCTTACTAAACAGTATCCTAAACGCAAAGTAGTGGGCTCGTATTTTGTGCCCACTACTGTCATATGGCGAGATTATGCGCCCACAAAAAATAAATAAATATGGAATAATATCTAACATCTTTTAAAATAATTCTTTATTTGTTTAAGAGTATTGCCATGACCTTAGAACAGCTGCTGATGTTCAATACCGTCGCCCTCGCTGGCTCACTAAAGGCCGCCAGTGACAAACTCCATAAGACCCAGCCGGCGATCAGTCAGAGCATTAAACAATTGGAATCCCAGCTAGATGTAGTGCTGTTCGACCGCCAAGGTTATCGGTTAGCACTGACCCAAGAGGGACGAAAGCTATTGCAATACGCCCAGCGCGTACTGAATGAAGCGCAGGAAATGCGCCAAGTGGCCAAGCATTTAGCCAAAGGTAACGAGGCCAGTATCACCTTAGCCTTTGAGGCCTCCTTTAATCTTGCTCGAATCTTGCCGATGTTAGAGCGCACACAAAATGAGTTTCCACATACACAAATTATTCTTAAGCAAGAGTATTTAACTGGGGCACTCGAAGCCCTAAATCAAGGCAAAGCCGATATTGCGATTTCAGCTGGCGGTATTGAGCTGCTTCGCTCAAGCCATTATGAGCTTGGTTATTTATTTTCAGGGAGTTTATTGGATGTTGCTTCCCCCCGTTTACTGAGCCGTTATCCAAATCTAAGTCATGTAAGGCAATTGGTGAACGAGTACCAAATTGTGATCCAAGATACTGGCACTGGCACCGCCAATATCGAATTTGGGGTGCAAGCTGGGCAGCGCCGTTGGTATGTGAATGATTTTTATACGAAGAAAATGCTTATTCAAGGAGGGATGGGATGGGGAAAACTTCCCTATTATATGGTCGAAGAAGCCATCGCAGAAGGAAGCTTACAACAGCTTGAACTACAAGAAAGACAAAACCTGATCCAACTTGATTACTATGTGATGCGGCCGCCCCACTCGCCACTAGGCCCAGTAGCACAGGCGCTATGGGACAATTTAGTGCAACTAGCCGTTAAGCCAAGCTAATAATTGACCTCTTTTGATATCACACTATCTGTATATGTAATCTGAATATGACATTCGTTAATCAGTCATATTTTGAAGGCTGGCTGCCTTGATAGAAGCTAACAGTTCAGCCTAAAGGAGCACTTAAATAAATGCGCGTGACACTCTCATACGGTTTTCATCATGCTTATTCAGTAAAAGCCTATTGTTGTTTTATCGCGTAATTTGCAGCCGCGATGACGCAATTTGCTTCACATATTACTCAGTCATGCAATCCAACAAGCAATTAACTCAGCGCCGATAATAAATAATTGACCAAAAATCAAACTGCTCGCCTTTAGCGGCGCACCAATCCGGAAACGACTCAGCCACAGTATGAGTGGAATACTCCTCCCAGCAATTTATCATTGACTGGTAATAATCATGCCTGTTTTGCAGCCTTGATTTACTCTCCTGCGTTTGTAATCGCTCGATTAATGTGTGTGCTGACGCTAGTGAGTCTTTTGCTCGCACTATATCGCCCAACAATACAGATTCAGATAAATGGTGGGTCTGAAAATCGACACTGCTTAAATGGGCCAACGCAACTTGAGTAAGACAAATTTCATCGTTAGGCTCAAGCGCCAACGCCCTTTCATAGGAGGCGATATCCTCACCAATATAGCCTAACCATTTGTGGGGAATGGGATTATTGGGCTCATCTACTGCCCATTGGGTTAGCACACCTTTAAGCAGTACGATAAGGGGATAAGCGAGTAACTGGTGTGTTTCACGCTGCCAATAACCTAAGGATGATAGTTCTTCAGCTATTTGCCTTTGTTTAGTCAAGGATCGGCTCTTACAGTGCGACACAAATGTGTTCACCGTCGCAATCGCTTGCTTCTTTAGTCCTTGCTCTTTTTGCAGACAATATTGGCCAAAAAGTTCATACCCCTTCAGAGCCGAATACTGAGTCCCTATCGACTTTAATCCTTCAAAGTTATCGCTATTCCAGTAGTTCATATTGAGACTTGAGTTGGTGAGACCTTCGGGCTGAACAATGCAACCACTCGTATGGAAAAGTACATGGAATAATGCAAACATGGTCCATGTTAATCATGCGCTAAAGCCGAGTGAAGCACGGCCCCAAGGCATAGAAGCAGATTGTAATCTCTAAACCCATCGTGAACCAGATAGTTTAGCGCTAAGTGGTTATATTATTGGTCGTTTTACGATAAAGCCTCTGATATTAATAGGCTCATATTAATAATTAACTCATAATAAAGGGCCTTGCGGCCCTTTATTCACCTTTTAGCTTCGCTAAATGGCTTACTGAATTTCTTGCTTGGCGAGTGCGCGATCTAACTTAGCACGCTCCACTTCAGGCGAGGCTTTAACCGCTTGAATTAAGCCAATTAAATCAGTACCTTCTTCGGCGGCCAGCAGCAATAAGTTATTGTCATTCTGCCAATCAACTTTTAAACCGTGAGTCTTAGCAAAATCATCGGCAGATACACCTGGTTTTAGTTTAACCACTAACTTTCCGGTCATTTCGGCAAAGGGTTTACCCGATTGAGTCACCACTTTCTGCCCTTTAACCAATTGCTTAGCCTGTTTAACCCCAGTCTCAGTTTTAACAAAGTAGGGTGTATCTAAACCTAAAAACTCGGCACGGCTCACTTGAACACCTTTAGACTCAGCTTGAGGTTCAGTGAGTTCGATCTTGTCATGTGCCATTGCTTGAACTGACAGTGAAAGTGCAACAGCTACTAATGATAAATTTAACGCTTTCATTGGTTACTCCTTAAGACGCAGACTTGGCGGCATGGCCATGGAAACGAATTGACCAACCTTTCAGTTTGCCATCGGCTTCGTTAGGGATTGAGATATAGCCTTGATCGTATTTAACAAATCGATAGCTACCGCTATTCACATCAATCAGCTTGATTGTCCATTCACCTTTTGATGATTCGCCATAGAAAGCATTTGATAACATAGGTGTTGCATCATAGCCTTTAACAAGATCATCCGGGTCATTCTTATCCATCACCCCTTGATAAACTAAACCGTTATAAGGTGTCATCAACACACTCTTAGTACCTGCAGGCGAAATCAGCTCTACCGCTAAATCCGGTAGACGCAGGTGATCGGCAGTCAGCTCAATTTGCACGGCTTCAATCACTAAATCGTCAGCGACTACTTGGGTATCCGTCACGCCATTAATATCGGCATCGGGAATCGCTTTGGTGAGCGCTGCGCTTGCTTGCCACTCGGTTACGACATAGTCGCCTAAGTCCTGTGCATAGGATTTGGCGAGCTTAACGGCTTCAGTTAAATTCACTCGACCAAAACCATAGAGGTTATGGAATGAAAAACCCGCCGCGTTTTGTAACCAACTAGGGATAGCCGCATACACTGGCGCACCTTCACCCTCACCAATGGTCACGGTTTTAGGCGCAATATCCGCATCAACTTTAGTAGCGGTCTTAGCCAAAATATAGCGAATATCACGCCAAGTGAGATCTGGATTAGCACTCATAATGACGGCGACAGCTCCCGAAGTGTTAGGTGCCGCAGACGAGGTACCGTTCATTGTCGATGTGTAATCACAATTGGGGTTTAACGGGTTTAAACCACCGTGGAATGGCGTGCTTGGTCTATCTTCTGCGATTGCTGAGCCCTTCACACATCCCATAAAGTCGGTTGTAACAATCGCAGGATCATTATCACCATACTCACCACCAGGTGCTGTGACAAAAATATTCGAGCCCACGGATGAATAGCTAGAAAGTTTACCCTTAGCATTAATTGCACTAACAACTAAGTTATAAACGTTAGCATTGTCAGAGGACATGTTGGAATTATGGAAAGGTAAGCCGTGGTTAGCGGGATTTTCCGTCGTTGCCGTGAAGTAATCTCCCGGTAACCAGAAAGTACGGAAACGATAGTAGTCATACCCATTACCCGCGGACTTAACGAAAATACTGCCTTTGCCATCGAAGCTTTGCGTTGCAATATCTTGATAAACTTCGGTTTCATCCTCATCAAACCCATGAGGGAATGGCACGCTGTAACCATAGCTTTGGTTAAAAACGCGTGCACTATCGCTATAGGCACTGGCACCGTGGGATTTAGCAAAGTTTTCAAATGTTTGTACGTTTGTCACTTTACCCGTTGGATCTTCATCTAAAAAGTTAAAGCCTATTAATTTTGCCTTAGGTGCCACACCGCGACCACCAATACCGTTCCAACCTTCTGCAGCAATAATCCCTCCTACTGCTGTACCATGAGCTGCTGTAGCAGACCCAGAGAAAGGTGTTGGATCAACAGTACCTGTAATTAAATTGTATGAACCACCATTTACAGTGTTATTTGTTAGATCTGGGTGAGCAATTTCTAAGCCGCTATCGACCACCGCGACAATCACGCCTTGTCCCATAGCATTATCTGAAATTGCACCGCTCACATTCATATCTTCACCGGCAACACCGCGGTTAGCCGCAAAAGCATTCTGCCCAGTGTTCTTTAAATGCCATTGGTAGGTAAAGAGTGGATCGCCATGCTTAATATTGATTGTCAGATTGGCTTCAGCCTGTAATTGGCCATCGGAGACTTTGAACCGAACCACCTCTGTCCCTTCATTGGCATCAGATGCATAGGTAAATTCACCCGTGCTTTTATTGACTAGCGTAAAGGTGCCGAGTTTGAGATCGGCAGGGTCCACTAAAGAATAAGTTAAACCACCTTCGGCATCCGTCCCCTCAAGTTTTCCAGTAAAAAGAATCGACTGTGACACATCAACAGTCATATCCGCTGTGGTCGGGGCAGTATTCACTTTTGGCACAGGTGCCGGAGTCTTCTTATCATCGCTCCCACAGCCAGCCAATAAGGCCGCCGTGATGCTTAATGCAACAATGGACATACGCATAATAGACATTCCTTCTTCTCATTACTTATTACAACTTAATTTGGCGTGATAATGTTGATTAACATTATTCCGCATTAAGTTCTGTTATTTTAGTTATACCCTATGAACTCTTATAAAATACAAGCATCAAATGGGAAGCAAAGATTTAACACAAATGAAATAATTATGAAAACAAATATAAACAGAATGAAAGACTGAATAGGTTTATTTGATTATTTTATCAGCAGATTAAATTAAGAACAGATAAAGACTGACAATAAATAAGATATCAAAAAACATTTTAAAAACAAAAAGATGATGATTTTATATATTTTTTGAAATTACAAAACAACAAACTGTTTAAATTACATAAATTTTTACATTTTGAATCTTCAAATTCTTTAAAAATATTAAAACAGCAAAATGAAACCGCCACAAAAATATAGAATGTCAAACGGTTTAATCACCATATTATTAACATTTATAAAACAAGTTTGAGTTATTAAACAGATACGACCAATAAAAAAGCCCCTATTTCTAGGGGCTATTCAAATTATTTTATCTAGAGTTTAATTAAAACTCTGTTTGTGGCACTCCAATCTAAATGGTATTTCTCACCGGCTGGCTTATCTAAACGTTCAAAAGTATGGGCACCAAAAAAGTCCCGTTGTCCTTGGAGCAAATTAGCTGGCAAGGTCTCACTGCGATAACTGTCGTAATAGGCCAGTGCCGAGCTAATGCAAGGCACAGGGATCCCTTGCATAACCGCCGCCGCCACAGCACTGCGCCACGCTGTTTGTTTTTCTGATAAGGTAGTTGCAAAGGTGTCTGCCATTAACAAACAACTTAAGTCAGCATCCGCTTGATAAGCTTGGGTTATCGATTGCAAGAAGGTGGCACGAATAATACAACCCGCACGCCAGATTTTCGCGATCTCAGCAAAATCGAGTTGCCATTTTTGCTCCTGCGCCGTCATCGCCATCAGTTGGAAACCTTGAGCGTAGCAACAGACCTTAGCGCAATAGAGCGCACTCTCTAAGGCATCGATTAAGGTGGCTTTTTGGTTTTCATCCATCGCAGGAGATAAGGGGCCAGCAAGCTTTTTACTGAGCTCAACACGAAGGGATTTTTGGGTGCTCACCGCGCGCGCATAAACCGCTTCGGCAATGGTGGGAGCTGGGCAACCAATTTGCAAACTGCTGACCGCAGTCCAAAGTCCAGTGCCCTTCTGCCCTGCTTTATCGAGGATCATCTCAACTAACGGTTTACCCGTTAGCGGATCCGCCTGTTTGAGCACCTCGGCGCTGATCCCCATCAGATAACTGTTTAAACTGCCCTTATTCCAGCGTTCAAACACCTCACCTACCTGTGCTGAGCTCATGCCTAAGCCATCGTGCATTAACTGATAGGCTTCGCAAATCAGCTGCATATCGGCGTATTCAATGCCGTTATGCACCATTTTCACATAATGCCCAGCACCCGCAGGCCCAATATAGGTCGTGCAAGGTTCGCCTTCGGTCACCGGATTTCCCGGCTCAAAACGCTCAATCGGCAGCCCAGTTTTAGGGTCAACCTTAGCGGCAATAGCCTTCCAAATCGGCGCAACATGTTGCCATGCACCAAGATCGCCACTTGGCATTAATGAAGGCCCAAAACGGGCACCAACCTCACCGCCCGAAACGGCTGAGCTGAAGAAGATAAATTTGCCTTGATAACGCTTTTCGCGTTCAACGGTGTCAGTCCAAAGACTGTTGCCCGTATCGATTACGATGTCATCCGCTTCGATACCAGCAGAAATCAGGGCATGGCATACCCCATCCACAGGCGCACCCGCAGGGACAGATAGCACGAGAATACGGGGATGAGTGAGGCTGGCTAACATTTCTGAAAGATTAGCACAGCCTGTAATACGCAGATCCTGTCCTACACGTTCTTGTTTTTCTTGTTGTAAAACCCCGTTGACTTTAACAGGATCGAGATCGAAGGCACTGACGCGATATTGATTGTCGGCGATGTTTAGCGCAAGGTTTTTACCCATTACGCCAAGGCCTATCACGCCAATATCATTAAGATTGCTGTGGTTTTGCATTATATAATTCCCACGGGTCACAGAGGTTAGAAATAACCAATTTGGAGCAGTAATTATATCGGGCTTTGTAACTTAATTACCAGAGAGAAGAGACGATGCATACGATTGGCAAACTCGATTGCAAATCAAGATGCGTTGTTTTTTCAGGAGAATATTCCCAAATTTCATAAACATCTTTACCAATCGTATACATCTTGGGCAAGCTCTTCCTTGGGGATGTAAATTGATTAATGAGCGAGTTTTAAGCCGAGTACGCCAAGCAAAATGAGGATTAAGCTGGCGATTTTCAGCAAGCTCACTCCCTCGCCTAAGAGAATAATGCCCGCAATTGCCGTGCCCATGGCACCTATGCCAACCCACACCCCATAAGCCGTGCCTATCGGCAATTGCTTAACGGCGAGGCCCAGTAGCAACACACTGAACGCCATGGAGAGCAAAGTAAACACACTCGGCCACAAGCGAGTAAAACCATCGGTGTATTTGAGTCCGATGGCCCAACCAATTTCAAAAAGTCCAGCAAGTATTAACAGTAACCAGCTCATAGAGAACTCCCATACGGGGTCGTCCCCAAATTGATATCGGCGTATTTAGGGTCGTCCCTAAGCCGTTGTGAAATGTTAATGGGTCAAAAGCAATAAGGATAATGAATGTCCGCAGTACCGCTTAAGATCCGGCGCCTTAATAGTGCACTGTCGATGCAAAGCTCTATTAAGAATGCTGGCTAGACTACCAAAATGTGACGAATAAGGGCAAGTGCTCTAAGCATTTGTCTAAATCTAAATAAGAAAGCGATAATCTAAAAAGACTATCGCTTGCTCTTTTGTTTGACGATCTTAACTTTTTAAGTCGTTAACTTGAGCCGCTCACTCTAGCCCACTAAAGCATCGGCATAGCCCATGCGGGTTAAGGTCGTACGGACTAAATCGAGGGTCTGCGGATCTTCAATGGTCGCTGGCGCCGTATATTGCTGATTATCAGCAATTTTACGCATAGTGCCGCGCAGGATTTTACCCGAGCGGGTTTTCGGCAGCTTTTGAATCGCGCTCACCAACCTAAAGGACGCAACGGGACCAATTTCTTGGCGAACGAGGGCAATTAACTGCTTATGCAGCTCCTCATCCGTAATAGTCACGCCCTTTTTAAGTACCACTAAGCCTAATGGCACTTGGCCCTTTAATTTGTCATCAACACCAATCACTGCGGCTTCGGCGACATCGGGATGCTGGCACAACACCTCTTCAAACCGCCCAGTAGAGAGACGATGACCCGCAACGTTAATGATGTCATCGATGCGGCTCATGATATACAGATAGCCATCCTCATCCATATAACCCGCATCCCCTGTAAGGTAATAACCTGGGTACATAGATAAGTAACTGTCTTGATAACGTTTGTTGTTTTGCCAGAGCGTTGTGAGCGTGCCCGGTGGCAAGGGTAATTTTATCACCACATTGCCAGAGACATTCGGCGCCACTTTAACCCCTAGCTCATCGACGACATCAACTTCGTATCCAGGCACGGGTCGCCCCGGTGAGCCGGCTTTAACGGCAATCGGCGCCACCCCCATTAGATTTGCGGCTACTGGCCAACCTGTTTCAGTTTGCCACCAATGATCGATAACCGGTTTATGTAACTTGTCTTCAGCCCAATGCAGGGTGTCGGGATCGCAGCGCTCCCCAGCTAAAAAGACATTCTTCAAGCAGCTTAAATCAACACCTTGAATGAATTCGCCGTCGGGATCTTCACGCTTAATAGCGCGAATCGCCGTGGGCGCGGTGAAAAAGCTTTTGACTTGATACTTGGCAATCGTACGCCAAAAGGCGCCGGGGTCGGGTGTACCAACGGGTTTGCCTTCATATAACAGCGTGGTCGCCCCCACGAGTAACGGACCATAAACAATATAGGAATGACCAACAACCCAACCCACATCCGATGCCGCCCAAAACACATCGCCTTGATGAATATCATAAATATTGGCCATCGACCAAGCTAATGCGACCGCATGACCGCCATTGTCACGCACCACCCCTTTAGGTTGGCCTGTAGTGCCAGAGGTATAGAGCACATATAAAGGATCGGTGGCATTTACCGTGACGCAGTCAACGCTTTCGCATCCTTTAAGCGCGGTCTGCCAATCGGCGTCTCGACCAGTTTGCATCTGCGCTTCATATTGAGGGCGGTTTAAAATCAAGCAATGCTCAACCTTGTGCACCGCTTCATTTAATGCTTTATCTAGTAAGGGCTTATAGGGCACCACCCCTGAAGGTTCAATCCCGCAGGAGGCAGACATTACCAGCTTAGGTTTGGCATCATTGATACGGGTGGCAAGTTCATTGGCCGCAAAGCCACCAAATACCACCGAATGAATGGCGCCAATGCGCGCGCAGGCAAGCATGGCATAGGCCGTTTCGGGTACCATCGGCATGTAAATAACCACCCGATCACCCTTTGTCACCCCCATAGTACGCAAATACCCTGCAAGCCTTGCTACCTGAGCCTGCAGTTCGTGATAGGTAATACTGTATTCGGTTTCGGTTACTGGGCTAACGTAATGAATCGCAATCTGCTCACCACGTCCCGCTAACACATGTCGGTCTATCGCGTTATAACACGTGTTTAACTCACCATCGCTAAACCAATGGTAAAATGGTGCCTCGCTTTCATCTAATATTTGTTTGCTTGGCGTAACCCAATCTAAGGCCTTGGCGGCTTGTTGCCAAAATGCCTGTTTATTCGCAATAGATGTCTGATGTAATTGTTGTCCAACATCTGTCATAAGGCCTCCCATCATGACACTCATCCGTGTCAACACAGATGAAACTCTCCCCTTCCTTCCGAGGTTGATTATGACCTGCCACGCATTATTCCCCCATTAGACTAAGGGATATACTGGGGTTAAAAAATAAATCCGAAGAGATAGACCATCTAACACTTGCCGTGTAGAAGACTTCCACATAATCTTATGTCTTTAATGGATTTTTCACGGAAAGAAATACTCATTATGCGCCGCTTCAGCCAAGTCAAACTCGGTCTACTCCTATTCATCAATCTCGTCAGTACGGCTTGTTTTGCTTCGACACCACAACTTGAAGCATTACTCGAACCCCTGTCTATCGGTGAGCGGGCTAACGTAGATAACACTCAGATAATCAGCGCTAAGTTACTCTCACGGGTCTATCAAGTGCGCCAATATCAAGCGCTCTGGGAGGATAAAGACTATGCGGGCACGCTACTCGATGTAATTAAAAGTGCCGATGAAGAGGGTCTTGCGAAGGAAGATTACCACTATCCCAAGTTGGTCGAACTTTACCAACAACTGAGTGCATCGAATTGGCAAGATGAATATCGCAGTAGTGTATTTGAAGTGCTACTAACCGATGGAATTATTACCTATGCTATTCATTTACTTAATGGCAAAGTCAATCCCAGTATGCTCGGCAAAACCTGGAACTATGATGAAGCTCATCTGGATTTTGATACCACATTAAAACAGCTTGAAGAACACATTAAAGCGCACACTGTGGCCGAGGCGATTACAGGCTTAGCGCCTAAGATTGCGCCATATCACCAGCTTAAACAGTATCTTGCCCAGTACAAAGACTTGGCCGCTCGCTATCCCTTTACCACGATTCCTTATACGGAAGTCATTAAACCCGGCAGCACTTCCCCCTCGGTACAAAGCATTGCCACACGGCTAAAAGAGTTAGGTTACTTAGCAGCAAGCTCGCCAGCGGAGAATAGCGCCGCCGTAAACGAGCCCTTAACTTATGACAGCACGCTTGAAGCTGCGGTACGTCAATTTCAAACTGACCACAGCCTTAAGGCCGATGGGGTGATAGGCGCAGGCACAATGGCGGCGTTAAATGTTCCCTATACACAAAGGGTCGAGCAGATCCGCATTAACCTCGAGCGTGCCCGCTGGCTATCAGCCAACTTGCCGGCAAACTATCTGCTGGTTAATTTGGCTGGCTACGAATTATTACTATTTAAAGACAATAACTTAAACTGGCGTACTGACATTATCATCGGCAAAATCGACGCAAAGACGCCATTGTTTAAATCCAAATTAAAATATGTGGTTGTGAATCCCACTTGGACCGTGCCCCGCAGTATCTCCACGGAGATCATCAACCACTTACGTAAAGATCCCGATTATCTGCAAAAAAAGCACTTTAAAGTCGTTGAAGCCTCGGGCACGCCCGTCGATGCTCGCGGCATCGATTGGCACAGTATGACCCGCAAAAACTTTCCCTACTGGTTTGTGCAGGGGCCAGGGGAAGATAACTCCCTTGGTTTAGTTAAATTTATCTTCCCAAACCAATATTCAATTTATCTGCATGATACGCCATCGAAAAATCTATTCGAGCAAACCAATAGAGCCTTCAGTCACGGTTGTATTCGAGTAAAAGATCCTCTCGTGCTCGCCGATAAACTGCTGAGCGCCAATGCGAATTGGTCCAGTGAAACGCTCAATCGCAAACTTGCAGAGGGAAAAACAGAAAACCTGTTTTTAGATCAGCCCTTAGATATTTTGATTATGTATTGGACCGTGACCATCAAAAACGGAAAAATTAAATTTTACAATGATATATACACACGTGACCCGGTACTTATCGAAGCATTAAATCGCCCAACCTATGAGGGTGTGTTAGCCGATGATGGCTTGCTCAATACGTTGGAATAACGGCTTACACGCCTGCCTTAACGCCACCACTTAATAAGTTCTCTTCCCCCGTGGAGCCTTAAGGCAATATGGGTGGGCTCACCTAAAAAAACACTTGTTTGAGTTCAAGCTAACGTAATATTTATCAACATATTAAACAACATAGCTTGAGCCAAGTGGCAACAAGAATTGACAAAAAAAATCGACTAACCACACCACAATCTTTACCTTTACGTAAACTTCATATATCTTGCATAAAAATGATTAACTAAGGTGCCTGAATGAGCGCAACTAACACGCCACAAACGACTTATTCGATCAGTGATCTCTCTAAAGAGTTTGATATCACGACCCGAAGCATTCGTTTTTACGAAGACCAAGGTTTACTAAAACCTAAACGTCGCGGTCAAACCCGCATTTACAGCCTAAAAGACAGGGTGCGACTCAAACTTATCCTGCGCGGCAAGCGCCTTGGATTCTCTCTGGCAGAAACCCGTCGCCTATTCGAACTTTACGATGCCGACAAGAGCAGCACCACTCAGCTCAATACTATGCTTGCCCTAGTGGAAGAAAAGAAATCTGCCCTACAGCAGCAAATGGACGACATTAAAGTGGTCCTGATGGAGCTAAATTCAGCCGAGCAGCAATGCCGCCTCGCCCTAGAAGAAAGCAAAGTCAAAGCGTAAGACAGGCGAGCATAACATTAACGAGCACCTCAGTTGGTACGACCGCGTGACAGGGACATATCACGCACTGTAATACGGTTTTAAAGACTCAAGCACCTAATAATCATAAAAATATAAATTAGAACCTAAGATAGGACACAAGCAATGAACTCACTCTACACCAGTCTCAATTTTGGCCTAGGCGAAGAAGTCGATATGCTGCGCGATGCGGTGCAAGATTTCGCTAAACACGAAATCGCCCCTATTGCCGCCAAAGTCGACCATGACAACGCCTTCCCTAACGAAATTTGGCCCGTGCTCGGTGGGATGGGGCTTTTAGGTGTGACTGTGCCTGAGGAATACGGCGGCGCAAACATGGGCTACCTCGCCCACGTGGTCGCCATGGAAGAAATTTCCCGCGCTTCAGCCTCTATCGGGTTAAGTTATGGCGCCCACTCTAACCTGTGTGTGAACCAAATTAACCGTAACGGTAATGCTGCACAAAAAGCCAAATACTTACCAAAGCTGGTGAGCGGTGAGCATATCGGCGCACTGGCAATGAGTGAGCCCAATGCAGGGTCAGATGTGGTTTCGATGAAGCTGCACGCCCGTAAAGAAGGCGACCGCTATATCCTCAACGGCAACAAAATGTGGATCACCAACGGTCCCGATGCCAATACCTATGTAATTTATGCCAAAACCGACTTAACCAAAGGCGCACACGGTATCACGGCCTTTATCGTTGAGCGTGGTTTTAAAGGTTTCAGCCAAGCGCAAAAACTCGACAAACTGGGGATGCGCGGTTCAAACACCTGTGAACTGGTGTTTGAAGATGTCGAAGTGCCAGAGGAAAACATTCTCGGCGGCCTCAACAATGGCGTCAAAGTGCTGATGAGCGGCTTAGATTACGAGCGCGTCGTGCTCTCAGGCGGCCCGCTTGGGATCATGAACGCCTGTATGGACATCGTCGTGCCTTATATCCACGAGCGTGAGCAATTTGGTAAATCCATCGGTGAATTCCAATTAGTACAAGGCAAATTAGCCGATATGTACACCGGCATGAACGCCGCTAAAGCCTATGTCTACAGCGTGGCGAAATCCTGCGATCGCGGTGAAACCACCCGTAAAGACGCCGCGGGCGCTATTCTTTACAGCGCGGAGCTGGCCACCAAAATGGCACTGGATGCCATCCAATTACTCGGCGGTAACGGTTACGTCAATGAGTACGCGACTGGCCGCTTACTGCGCGACGCCAAACTCTATGAGATTGGCGCTGGCACCTCAGAAATTCGCCGTATGCTGATTGGCCGCGAGCTCTTTAACGAATCGAAATAAGCAGCCAAGGGCGAATGGCGCATGACGAGCTTTAGCCTTTCATGCCCCTCGCCCACCGAGCCAACTGATACTGAGTTACCGCTTTATAAGGACAATCAACGTGACGCAATTAAGCAGTCGTATCAACGCCCGTAGCGATGAATTTAAAGCCAAATCCGACGATATGGCCGCCCTAGTGGCCGATCTTAAAACCAAGCTCGCCAAAATTGAACTCGGTGGCGGCCCCGTTGCCCTAGAGCGCCATTTGGCCCGCGGTAAACTCCTTCCTCGTCAACGGGTTGAGAAACTCCTCGACGCAGGTTCGCCCTTTTTAGAATTGTCGCAATTTGCGGCATTTGAAGTCTATGACGAAGAAGTGCCCGCCGCAGGCATCATTGCAGGCATTGGCCGCGTGAGCGGCGTAGAGTGCATGATTATCGCCAACGATGCCACGGTCAAAGGCGGCACTTACTACCCTATCACGGTCAAAAAACACTTAAGGGCACAAGAGATTGCCAGTCGCTGTCATCTGCCCTGTATCTATTTAGTCGATTCGGGCGGCGCTAACTTGCCCCGTCAGGATGAAGTCTTCCCCGATCGCGACCATTTCGGCCGAATTTTCTACAATCAAGCGCAAATGTCCGCCAAGGGAATTCCACAAATTGCGGTGGTGATGGGTCTGTGTACCGCGGGCGGCGCCTATGTTCCTGCCATGGCCGATGAATCGATTATCGTAAAAGATCAAGGCACTATCTTCCTAGCTGGGCCGCCGTTAGTGAAAGCCGCGACCGGTGAAGAAGTCAGCGCCGAAGAACTCGGCGGCGCCGACGTACACACTAAAATTTCAGGTGTGGCGGATCACTTAGCCCAAAACGATGAGCATGCATTAGAGCTTGCCCGCCGCGCAGTGCTGCGTCTGAATCATCAAAAACAAATCAACAGTCTACTTAGCCCAGTTAAGCCACCTAAGTTTGATATCAACGAGCTCTATGGCATCGTCGGCACCGACTTGAAAAAGCCCTTCGATGTGAAAGAAGTGATCGCTCGCATCGTCGACGACTCGGATTTCGATGAGTTTAAGGCCAACTATGGTGCGACTTTGGTCTGTGGTTTTGCCCGCATTCACGGCTATCCCGTGGGGATTGTGGCCAACAACGGCATTTTATTCTCAGAATCGGCGCAAAAAGGCGCGCACTTTATCGAACTGTGCTGCCAGCGCAAGATCCCGCTGCTGTTCCTGCAAAATATCACCGGCTTTATGGTGGGTAAAAAGTACGAACACGAAGGTATCGCTAAGCATGGCGCCAAGATGGTGACCGCAGTCTCCTGCGCCAATGTGCCTAAATTCACTGTGATTATCGGTGGCAGCTACGGCGCAGGTAACTACGGTATGTGCGGCCGCGCCTTCGAACCGACCATGATGTGGATGTGGCCCAATGCGCGCATCTCTGTGATGGGTGGCGAGCAAGCCGCTGGCGTATTAGCCACAGTGCGCCGCGACGGCTTAGCCCGTAAAGGCGAAGAATGGTCTGCTGAGGACGAAAAAGCCTTTAAAGCACCGATTATTGCCCAGTACGATAAAGAGGGTCATCCCTACCATGCCAGCGCCCGTCTGTGGGATGACGGCATTATCGACCCGGCGCAAACCCGTGATGTGGTGGGCCTTGCCCTGTCAGCCGCATTAAATGCCCCTATCGAAGACACCCGCTTCGGCGTCTTCCGTATGTAACGCATCTTGCGATGCCTTACGTATCACTCATAGAGGGGATAAATATGACGGGAATAATAATGACTGACACACAACACCAGAACACTAGCACTCAATCCTTAGGCAATTTGCAGCACGTCAGCTATGCGCTCAATAACGGCGTGGGCGAGTTAACTCTTAACCGAGCAGAAGTGCACAACGCCTTCGATGAGGTGATGATCAGCGAAATGATCGCCGTCCTCGGTTATTTTGCCGAGCACAAAGACTGCAAACTGTTGCTATTAAAAGCCAATGGCAAAAACTTCAGCGCAGGCGCCGACTTAAACTGGATGCGCAAACAAGCCAAGATGGATTTTGATCAAAACCTGAATGACGCCAAGGCGCTGGCCAAGCTGATGCAGGATCTAGATACCTTTCCAAAACCCACTATCGCCTTAGTCCAAGGTGCGGCCTTTGGCGGCGCGCTTGGGTTAATTTGCGCTAGTGATATTGCCATCGCCACCGAGCGTGCAAGCTTCTGCTTAAGCGAAGTCAAACTAGGGCTCATCCCTGCGGTGATTAGCCCCTACGTTGCCCGCGCTATGGGCAATCGCGCCTCACGCCGCTATATGCTGACCGCGGAGCGTTTTGATGCGCAAACGGCACTTAAACTCAATGTTATCCATGAGATAAACGACGATTTAGCGACCGCAGCGCAGCCGATTATCACCGCGATGCTCGCCAACAGTCCGCAGGGAATGGCGTGGGTGAAGACCCTACTCGCCCGCCTCGAAGACGGCGTGATAGACCAAGATACGATTGATTACACCAGCGAGCGCATCGCCCGCATTCGGGTATCTGATGAAGGCCAAGAAGGTTTAAACGCCTTCTTCGAAAAACGTCAGCCGAACTGGCACACGCCAACAGATACTCAAGGAGTTCTTTGATGTTGACTAACAGCATGTTCACTAAGCTTTTAATTGCTAACCGTGGTGAAATTGCCTGCCGCATTATCAAAACCGCGCAGGCCATGGGCGTTCGCACCGTAGCCTTATATTCCGATGCCGATAAAAACGCCCGCCATGTTGCCATGGCCGACGAATCGTTTTACTTAGGTGGCAGCGCCCCGGCGGATTCTTACCTGAAGGGCGACTTGATTATCGAAATCGCCAAAAAGGCCCAGGCACAAGCCATCCACCCTGGTTATGGTTTTTTATCGGAAAACGCCGACTTTGCCCGCAAGTGTGAGGCAGCAGGAATCGTGTTTGTTGGCCCTGGCAGCGATGCCATCGATGCCATGGGCAGCAAGAGTGCGGCCAAAGCCATTATGACGGCGGCGCAAGTGCCTTTAGTGCCGGGTTACCATGGCGACGATCAAACCGATGCCACCCTCAAGGCCGAAGCCTTAAAAATCGGCTTCCCGATGCTGATTAAAGCCGCCTACGGTGGCGGTGGTAAAGGTATGCGTATCGTTGAGCATGAAGGCGAAATCATGGACGCCATCAACTCGGCGCGCCGTGAAGCGGCCTCCTCCTTCGGTAACGATAAGTTATTGATGGAGCGTTATTTACGCCAGCCTCGCCATGTCGAAGTCCAAGTGTTTGCCGATACCTTTGGCAATGCGATTTACTTATCGGATCGCGACTGTTCGATTCAGCGCCGCCATCAAAAAGTGGTCGAAGAAGCACCAGCACCCGGTTTAAGCGATGAACTGCGCGCCCAAATGGGTGAAGCCGCCGTCGCTGCCGCCAAGGCCATCGATTATGTTGGCGCGGGAACCGTTGAATTCCTGTTAGATACCGACAATAGCTTCTACTTTATGGAGATGAATACTCGTCTGCAGGTAGAGCATCCGGTGACCGAAATGGTGACGGGCCAAGACTTAGTCAAATGGCAGTTAATGGTCGCCAGTGGTCAGCCTTTACCGCTCAAACAGGACGAAGTGCGTATCCATGGACACGCCTTTGAGGTGCGTATTTACGCTGAAGATCCGCAAAATGAGTTTTTACCCGCCAGCGGTAAGCTCAATTTCCTGCGCGAGCCCGAGCAAAGCAAATACGTGCGTATTGATTCCGGCATTCGTGAAAACGATGTGATCAGTAACTTCTACGATCCTATGATAGCCAAGCTCATCGTGTGGGATGAGTCGCGTCCGCGTGCGCTACAGCGCCTAGTGCACGCCCTCGAGTCCTACCAAATCAGCGGGCTTAAGCACAATATTGAATTTTTGGCGAATATTGCCGAGCATCCCGCCTTCGCTAAGGCGGATTTTAGCACCGACTTTATCAACCGTTACGGCGACGCGTTGATTGGCAGTGCTTCGAGCGAAACCGATACGGCTATCGCCTTTGCCGCGCTGTATCAAGTACTTGCCCGTAAAGAAGCCGCCAAGGCACAGGCAATTAACAGCGCCGATCCTTACTCGCCTTGGGGCCAAGTCAGTGGCTTTAGACTCAACAGCGTTAGCCAGCATACTATTGCCCTACTCGACGATGCCCACGAGTTGCAACAATTGGTGTTATTAGACTTTGGCGATCACTACCAATTATCCCAACCCGCAGCAGAGGGCCAAGTGAGCAAGTCGCTGAGTGGTGAGCTTAAGCAGGATTTACTGTTAGCCGAAATCAACGACCATAAGAGTAAAGTGCCTGTCAGCGCTCAGGGCGATGATTTTACGCTGTTTTTACCCTCAGGCAGTTATCACTTCAGGGCGGTTAAAACCCAAGTGGTTGAGGCCGAATCCAGCAATGAAGATAAGCTCAAGGCCCCGATGAACGGCACAGTTGTGACCCACTTAGTGGAAGTTGGTGCAGAGGTGAAGGCGGGACAAGGGCTACTGGTGATGGAAGCGATGAAGATGGAATACACCATCGAAGCGCCCTTCGACGGTATTGTTACCGAGTTCTACTTCAAGGCGGGCGAGTTAGTGAGCGATGGCGCTGTGCTGCTCCATGTTGAGCCCAAAGCCCAGAGCGAGGAAGCCTAAATGTCTGCGCTGGATCTTACGAACTTAAGCTCGACCTCGATAAGCGCCAGCTCGGATAGGGTTAGCCTGTTCGAGATGGGGCCCCGTGACGGCTTGCAGAATGAAGCCGCCGTCCCGACACAGGCCAAAGTCGCCTTGATTGAATCCCTCGCCGATGCGGGCGTGAAGCGAATTGAAGCTGGCAGCTTTGTGTCACCCAAATGGGTGCCACAAATGGCCGATAGTGGCGAAGTATTGCGCCAAATTCGCCGTCAAGCGGGCGTGGTTTACAGCGCCCTCACCCCCAATGTCAAAGGCTTAGAGCTGGCGCTGGATGCAAAAGCTTCCGAAGTCGCTATCTTTGGTGCGGCGTCACAAAGCTTTAGCCAACGCAATATCAACTGTTCGATTGAAGAGTCGATAGAACGCTTTATCCCGTTGATGGACATGGCAAAAGCCGCCAATATCCCAGTGCGTGGCTATGTGTCCTGCGTTTTAGGTTGCCCCTATGAAGGGGAAATCGCGGCGAGCGAAGTGGCGAGAGTGTCTGAAATCCTTTACAAAATGGGCTGTTACGAAATTTCGCTCGGCGACACTATCGGTGTAGGCACGCCGTTAAAAGCCCGTAAAATGCTGCAAGCCGTGATGGAGCGAGTGCCGGTCGAAAAGCTCGCCCTGCACTTCCACGACACCTATGGCCAAGCATTAGCCAATATTACCGCTTGCCTCGACTTAGGTGTGCGCAGCTTTGACGCCTCAGTGGCGGGCCTAGGTGGTTGCCCGTATGCAAAAGGCGCATCGGGCAATCTGGCGAGTGAAGACTTGGTCTATATGCTCCACGGGCTCGGTTTGAAGACGGGTATCGATTTAGAAAAACTGGCATTAGCGGGTTTTGGGATCAGCAAACAATTAAATCGTCTTAATGGCTCTAAAGTCGCCAATGCAATCTTGCAGGGCGCTAAAGCCTAGACTCAAGCGTCGAGGCGCTAAACATACCTAGCGCCTTGGGGACTGAATAACAGTAAAAGGACATCAAAATGGCAGGACTCAATAAAGTCGTCAGCAGCTATGAAGAAGCGTTAGCAGGTTTATCCGATGATATGACCATTATGGTTGGCGGTTTTGGCCTGTGCGGTATTCCTGAAGGCTTAATCAATCAAATGGTTAAGATGGGCGTTAAGGGCTTAACCGCCATTTCAAACAACGCTGGTGTGGATGATTTCGGTCTGGGCTTATTGTTAAAACACCGCCAGATTTCGACCATGATCGCCTCCTACGTAGGTGAGAACGCCACCTTCGAACAGCAAATGCTCTCGGGCGAACTGAATGTGATTTTAACGCCGCAGGGCACGCTGGCGGAAAAAATCCGCGCGGGCGGCGCAGGCATTCCGGCATTTTTCACCGCCACTGGCTACGGTACCCCCGTGGCGGAAGGTAAAGAAACCCGTGAAATCAAAGGCCGTCATTACGTGTTAGAAGAGTCTCTGACTGCCGATTTTGCTCTCGTTCGCGCCTGGAAGGCCGATACTATGGGTAACTTAGTGTTCCGTAAAACCGCCGCTAACTTTAACCCTATGATGGCGACTGCGGGCAAAATCACGGTTGTGGAAGCCGAGTTTATTGTGGAGCCAGGCGAGCTCGATCCAGATCATATCCATACTCCCGGCATTTATGTTGATCGCGTCATCCAAGGCAAGTTCGAGAAACGTATCGAGCAGCGCACGGTAAAAGCGGCGAAATAAGCAACGCAGAACGATTAACAACGCAAGCTAAAGCGACAGAGTCTAAGCCCGAAATAAAGACCGAAAAATTGAGGCCTATAGCGACTCTAGGTAAAGGAAGGATAAAGATCATGGCATTATCAAGAGAACAACTGGCACAGCGCGTTGCCAAAGAATTACAAGACGGCTACTACGTCAACCTCGGTATTGGCATTCCCACGCTCGTGGCTAACTATATTCCCGCAGGTATGGAAGTGATGCTGCAATCGGAAAACGGCCTGCTCGGCATGGGTGAATTTCCGACAGAAGAAACTATCGATCCAGATTTAATCAACGCCGGCAAACAAACCGTCACCGCGGTAAAAGGTGCCTCGTTTTTCTCCTCCGCCGAAAGCTTTGCCATGATCCGTGGCGGCCATGTAGACTTAACCGTACTCGGCGCCTTTGAAGTCGATGTGAATGGTTCTATCGCCTCATGGATGATCCCAGGCAAGCTTATCAAGGGCATGGGCGGCGCAATGGATTTAGTCGCAGGGGCGGAAAATATTATAGTGACTATGATGCACGCCGATAAGTACGGCAACTCTAAGCTGTTACCCGTGTGCGAATTACCCCTCACAGGTTACGGCTGCATCAAACGTGTTGTCACCGATTTAGCCTTTATCGAAATTAAAGACGGCGCCTTCCATCTGTTAGAGCGCGCCCCCGGTGTCAGCGTTGAAGAAATTGTTAGCAAAACCGCTGGCAAATTAATCGTGCCAGACCATGTACCAGAGATGGTGTTTTAAGCGTTCTTTAACACGGTAAGTTAATAAACTCACACAATACACATCAGCTAAATGCTAGGCTTAGACTTCTATATAAGCCTAGCTATCTAGTGAATTACCCAACTAAATTATTCATCGCTAATAATTATCAAAAGCTAAGCAGCTATCACATTGTAAACATTGATGACTTAGCTAAAGAAGGGAGAGTGCTAAGTGACATTTCCTATTAAATTCACTTATGACGAAAGCGTTGTACTTTCACTTGGCGCAATACTGTGGGTTGAAGCAATCATAGGTTTATATGGTATTGGCAGCTATTTAATTGATACCTCGCCAAATGCCCACGAAGGCATAATATTAGCGGCTGGCATGTGGTTTTATTCGCTCTTTTTTCAGATTCCCTACGCGTTTTTTTTATATAAGTATTGGTACAACACTCGCCCCCTAGTGAAACAGCTAACCGTCATATCCATCCCAATATTATGGTTTCTTTATTTTTATCCAACTTATCAAGGGCTAAATGTTGTTTAAGGCCCATCATTTTAAAACCTATTAACTGAAAGCGATCGATTTACTCACCTACAGGTGCTGAATCATTGTTACAAAAAGACGTTTTACCCCTTTAGCACCAAAATTAGCCATCTTAAGCACAGTTACGATAAACTCGCCGCAGCCAAAATAGTAAGGATGCTCAAGTTGTTAGCTAAATTTCTTAATAAGTGCTGAGCTAGGTTAATGCCCGATAGTCACAATGATG
This sequence comes from Shewanella sp. 8A, assembly GCF_023475945.1. Lineage (NCBI taxonomy): Bacteria > Pseudomonadati > Pseudomonadota > Gammaproteobacteria > Alteromonadales > Shewanellaceae > Shewanella > Shewanella sp. 8A. The sequence goes on along the minus strand of NZ_JAMDJP010000024.1, from coordinate 38,650 downwards.
TCTAATCAGAATGTCGGCGCTTTGTAGTCTCGGAGTTTGCCTTATGACAGCAGACTAACTGGATAACTAATATTTCATTTAAAATCAAAAAGATAATAACCATTTCCATATTAATACCCCAAGGCTTAAGGCTGAGCCTATTCAAGCCTTAAGTCATCCCAATGCAAACGAGAGGACAAAGGATGTACCAAATTGCGATTGTGATATTTGATGAATTTACCGATATCGATTTCTTTTTAATGCGCGATATTCTCGGCCGCACAACAACAGATTGGACAGTCAAAGTGCTCGGGACCAAACCTAGCCACAGGTCGAGTTTGGGAATGACGGTAGAAACCCATGGTCATGTCGTGCAAGTCGCCGATGCTGACGTGGTGTTATTCAGCAGCGGCTACAAAGGCGTACCTGCCGCACTTGCGGATCCTGAGTTTATGTCGGCCCTTAAATTAGATCCCTCACGGCAATTACTTGGCAGTATCTGTGCGGGGTCATTCTTCTTTGCCAAGTTAGGCTTACTCGACAATATCTCGGCAACGACGCATCCCGATGCCAAAGCCGCATTAGTGGCCATTGGTGTGGAGGTGGAAGACTGCGCTCTGGTGATCAATGGTAATATTGCCACCGCGGGAGGCTGCCTGTCCTCGCTCTATTTAACGGGTTGGGTAGCGGAGCGTTTATTTGACAGTACAAAGCGCCGCGAAATTCATCGGCAACTGATCCCCGCAGGCCAAGCCGATGTGTTTGACGCCTTAATCGAATCCTCGATTGCCTCAGCGATTCGCTAATATGGTGTGCAATCCTCTGGATGAAGGGCGCAATTATGACACTCAAAGCACTACTTAATCAGTTAAAAACCGAGCACAAGATCACCGGCGTAGTCGAACTTGCGGCGCTATTGGCGCAAGATAAGGCGCTACTTCAGCAGATCAAACAAGCGGATGCACAGTATTGGGTCAACTTTAGCAAGCAGACGTTTGATGGTTGGTACTGCGTCGCTACGCCATCGAATGCCAGCTACCATGTGTACTATCAAGAGCGTGGGCAACATTGCTGGGGAGAAGAGGTATTTAGCGATCAACATTTAGCCATCGCTACGGTGATTTTTGAGTCAGGGCTGTTTCACGCTGAATAAAGGCATCACTGCAAAGTGTTAATCACTTTTGATAAGTTAGGCTGAGCCCTTAATGCCAAGGCTTTTTACCTAACCCCGATTCGGCACGCCCATAACAAAGCCATTAATCTGCCGCCACTTACAATATTGATGGCTTTTCATCTGAATGACTTACTGTTAAGGTGATGTTTTTATAAGCAATTGACATTCAGATTGAGTTAGACAATGGCAGCGGAGCATTCACTATGGATTGGTTACTGATCGCCCTCGCAGGCTTACTCGGCGGCATGTTAAATGCGGTGGCGGGCGGCGGCAGCTTTATCACCTTATTTGCCCTTGTGTTTGTGGGCGTGCCGCCACTGATGGCCAACGCGACGGGCACTGCTGCTCTGCTCCCCGGCTACCTTGCCAGTGCCTGGCGTTTTCGAAAAGAGATTGAATATCCTGCAAATCTTAACCTAAAAACCCTGTGCTGGATTGCGATAGCTGGCGGATGTCTAGGCGCGGCGATTTTGCTGAGCACCAGCGAGCAAGTCTTTGCTTATCTTGTCCCTTGGTTGATTTTGCTGGCAACCCTCGCCTTTATCGCTGGACCTTGGTTACTGAAAAAACGTTTAGCCCATGCCAGCATCACCCGTGTGAATACCGTCAAGCCACTGACTGCAATGATGATTCTCTTCATCGTTTGTATTTACGGCGGCTATTTTAATGGGGGATTAGGGATTATTTTACTCGCCACCTTTGGGTTACTCGGCCAAACCCAATTACATGGGATGAACGGGCTTAAAAATTTACTCTCCGCCCTACTCACCACCATTGCCGTGGTGATTTACGCCCTAGGTAATCTGATTGATGGACAATATCTGTTACTGCTTGCCATTATGGCGATTATTGGCGGCTATCTTGGCGCCGCGCTGGCTTATCGCATTCCCCAATCCCTGCTGCGGGGTTTTATTGTGCTTGTCGGTTTCGCCATGAGTGTGGGATTTTTTATGCGTTAACCCCTTTGCGTTAGCCTAAAATATGCAAACCTCAAGCGTCATGTATTGGCAAACTACCTGCTTAATAGAAATCTAGATACTGGATAAAACAAGGAAGCGTGATGGGCGCCATTTCAATTAGACAAGCACAGATAGCCGACCATAACGCCATGTCGGCCTTACTGTTGCAGCTGGGTTATAGTGCCACCGAGGCGCAGTTACATCAGTATCTCGATGATCCTAAAAGATCGGATGAAATCTATCTCGCCGAGTCTGAGGGAGTCGTGGTTGGGTTGATAAGTATAGGGCGTGTTGGCGTTTCAGGGTTATTTTTGCAGCTATTTGGCTGACGTTTATGCAAGGCAAAGTCCGTGCAGTGTAGTTATTCTACATAAACGGACGATAACGCAGCAGAAACGCCAGCCAAATGCTGCCCGAAGGGTTCGTCTGGCAAGCCCTTGCTCTTTGTCACTCGTCATTTGAGTAGAATAACTACACATCATTCCTCGTTTCGCGAGCACGTGCTTGCCAGAACGAACAAAATTTAATCTCGAAACGTCAACACGCCCTAATCTTTTTGATTATTTTCCCTCGCAGCAACACATCTGCCGCATTACTGCTTTAGTGGTGACTGAGGCCAGTCGAGGTTTAGGTGTGGGGACGCAACTAATTGATTTTGCAAAATCGAGGGCAAGTGAACGAGGTTGTCGCCAGCTTGAGGTCACCACCTCTATGCGCCGCGAGCAGACCCAAGCCTACTATGAGTCCATTGGCTTTGAGAAAACCTCCTTTCGCTATATTCAAGCCGTTGACGTTAACCCAAAGTGATTTAGCCCAAAGTGATTTAGCCCAAATAAAATAGGCGCTTAAGTGAACTTAAGCGCCTATTTTGGCTAAGCGTTAGCGAGGGATTAATCCTGCGCTAATTCCTTATCTAATTGCTGAGCAATCGCTTCTGGCGAGCCGCTATTACGGGCAAAAAGACCGTAGGCAGTTGGGATCACATAAATGGTAAACAGCGTCGCCAGCATAATACCCGCAAGCACCACTACGCCAATCACAAAGCGGGTTTCAGCACCTGCGCCCGTTGCCAAAACCAGAGGGACGGCGCCCGCAGCTGTAGTAATCCCCGTCATCAGGATAGGCCGTAAACGCTGGCATGAGGCTTGGATAATGGCGCGGTCAAAATCGACGCCCTTATCCCGCAACTGATTGGCAAATTCGACGATCAGAATACCGTTTTTTGCCGCAAGGCCCACCAGCATAATAATCCCAATCTGGCTGTAGATATTAAGGCTCTGCCCCGTAAACCACAGCCCTATCAAGGCGCCAACCGTGGCAAGCGGTACCGTCAGCATAATCACTATAGGGTGAATATAGCTTTCAAACTGCGCCGCTAATACCAGGAACACAATCCCAAGCGCCAGCAAGAACACAAAGTACATTGAGCTGCCAGACTCTTGATAATCCAGCGATTGTCCCTTGTAGCTGATGACAGCCTCCGCAGGCAAGTAAGCTCGCGCCACTTGATTGAGGTAATCCAGCGCTTCGCCTAGGCTATAACCATCCGCCAAGCTGGCCTCAATGGTAATCGCCCGCATACGGTTGTAGCGGTTAAGGGAGCTGGCATCGGCAAACTCTTCTACCGTAACTAAGTTGGATAATGGGATCAGCTCCTTCGTCCGTTCAGAGCGAACATAGATATTTTGCAGATCGGCCGCGGTATTTTGGTTACTGCGCTCCCCTTCCACAATCACATCATACTCTTCGCCATCACGCATAAAGGTGGTGACAAGGCGCGAACCTAACATAGATTCTAAGGTACGACCGATATTAGAAATCGATACCCCAAGGCTTGCCGCCCTGTCTCTGTCGATCACCACTCTAAGCTGCGGTTTGGTCTCTTTATAATCGTGGTCAAGGCCAAGCAGTTTAGGATTTTCCGCCACCTTTTCCATCATAATATCCCGCCAAGCAGCGAGTTCCTCATAGCTTGGACCACCAATAACAAATTGCACCGGTTTGCCCACGCCACGACCAAAAGCTTGGCGCATCACAGGGAAGGCCTGCACACCGGCTAAATCGGCGAGGCGCTTGTTAATATCGCCAATCACTTCTTTCATAGGACGACGTTGCCCCCAATCCTCGAGCACAATAATCGCCATACCGTTAGAGAAGTCTGCCGCGCGGCCAAAGCCACGGGGCGCACGAATCAGCAAACGCTTGATATCCCCCGAATCCACCAATGGCATTAGGCGGCTTTCCACCTCAGTCATATAGGATTCGATATACTCGTAACTCGCCCCCTGAGGCCCGTTAATCATTAAAAATAATGAGCCTCGATCCTCCTGCGGTGCAAATTCCTGCGGTACTTTTTGGGCAAGAAACACACTACTACCGAGCGCAATCAACACGATAACTGACATCAGCACTGGTTTTGCCATCGCGCTCTCTAGCGAGCTTTGATAGCGACGGGAAATGCCCGTCATAATGCTATCAACCTTACGCACTAGCCATGAGTCCTGCGACGCGGGTTTAAGCAGCTTAGAGCACATCATCGGGCTTAGGGTTAACGCCACGATACTGGAGAAAATCACCGCCGCACTCATGGCCACCGCAAACTCCTTAAAGAGCTTGCCTAAGTCTCCTTCGAGGAACGTGATCGGCATAAATACCGCCACCAGCACCAAGGTAGTGGCAATGACCGCAAAAGCGACTTCACGGGCACCCAAAAACGCCGCTTTTAAGGGTGAATCTCCTTCTTCGATACGGCGGTGAATGTTTTCCAACATCACAATCGCATCGTCCACCACCATACCGATGGCGAGGATCATCGCGAGCAGCGTCAACAGGTTGATTGTATATCCCAAGGCATAGAGCACGATAAACGTGCCGAGCAAAGAAACAGGCACCGTAATCGCAGGGATTAACATGGCACGCACGCTGCCAAGGAATAGATAAATCACAATAATCACTAAGATCATTGCGGTAAACAGCGTTTGATAAACCTCTTTAATCGAAGCTTCGATAAACACTGAGCTATCGTAGCTACGCTTAATCGACATGCCTGCGGGCAAGGTAGGATTGATTTTATCGACTAACGCATTAACAGCGCGGGCCACTTCTAAGGTGTTGGCGGTCGACTGTTTTGACACCCCAAGGCCAATCATGGCCTCCTTGTTGCCGCGGAACATAATGCGCTCTTCTTCGGAGCCAATGTCCACCTTAGCTACGTCACCAAGCTTGACTAAATAACCATCTTCTCCTTGAGCAATCACCAGATTGGCAAAATCCTCAGCGCTGCGATAACTTCGCTCTAAACGCACGGTAAAGTGGCGCTCCTTGGACTCAAGCGAACCTGCGGGCAACTCGACGTTTTCAGCCCTAAGTGCGGCTTCAACATCGGCCACCGTGAGGCTTCTGGATGCAAGGGCTTGTCTGTCAAGCCAGATGCGCATGGCGTAAACCTTGCCACCACCGATACGGATCATCGACACCCCGTCAACCACCGATAGACGGTCGGATAAATAGCGACGGGTATAATCGGTTAGCTCTAATGTGGTCATTTGATCCGACACTAAGTTGAGCCACATAATCACTTCATCGCCACCGTTGGCTTTTTGCACCTCTGGGGGATCGGCTTCTTCGGGCAAGTTATCTAATAGACCCGAAATTCTATCGCGTACATCATTGGCAGCATCCTCAATATTACGACTAATATCAAACTCTAAGGTCACCTGTGAGCGACCATCGCTGCTCGATGAACTCACATGGCGAATACCTTCGACGCCGCTGATCCTGTCTTCTATCAGCTGAGTAATGCGACTCTCAACTACCGCAGCACTGGCACCGCGATAGTTAGTTTCAATCGAGACAATCGGCGGGTCGATATTGGGGTATTCCCGCAGCGGTAATTTATCAAATGCGACTAAACCAAAGGCCACCAGCAATAGGCTAATGACCGAGGCAAATACCGGCCGTTTAACGGAAAGATCGGTCAGGATCATACGCTTGGCTCCGTATTAGCATCGGAAAGATAGCTAAATTTTTCAGCCAGTTGGGTCTTTACCACATCACCAGGATGCACCTTAAGCAGGCCGCGGATCACCACATTTTCACCAATTGCTAAGCCCTCAGTAATTTCTACCCAGCCACGGGTACGAACTCCAATGGTGACTTGCTTACGCTCGATGACATTGTCTTTATTCACACTGTAAACAAAGTGTTCTTTCTGGATTGGGATAATCGCCGACTCAGGCAACATTAGCGCCTCGCGGCTGCGTTTGATGAGTTTAACCTTCATCAGCATCCCAGGCAGTAAGCGTAAATCTGGATTTGGGATTTCGGCGCGTACAATCACGGCACGGGTGGTTGGGTTAACACGGCTATCGATGGAAATCACTTTGCCTTTAAAGATTTCATCAGGGAAAGCCACGGCTTTTGCTTCAACAAGCTTGCCAGGCTGCAAGTCTTGAATAAAACGCTCTGGCACTGAGAAATCTAATTTAATCTTAGAGATATCATCGAGCGTGGTGATCTCAGTACCCGGTGTCACTAAACTACCCACGCTCACTTGGCGCAGGCCTAAACGGCCATTAAAGGGGGCGATAATACTGCGATCATTGAGGGAAGATTGTGCCTGCTCTAACTCGGCGCGGGCCGTATCGATTAAGGTTTGCAGGCGGTCACGCTCTAATTCTGCCACTGTTCGACTGGTGACAAGCGAACTAATCCGCGCCAATTCACGCTGATTGTCACTCACTTTCACCTGCGCCACTTTCACTTTGGCTATCTGCTCGGCATTTTGCAGTTGCACCAATAAATCGCCCTTTTTGACAATATCGCCATCATCAAACTTTAATGAGGTCACCACATCAGTGACTTTGGGCGTAATGGTGACGGACTCAAATGCCTTATTTGTGCCGATAGCTTCCACTTCGTCTCGAACTTGTGCCATAGAAGCGGTGGCGATAACCACATTAGGGGTGAGCTTAACTTTTGCTTGCTGCTGCTCTTGAGGTTGCATAGCTTGATATCCAAACCACGCCGCTGCCAAAATAGCGATGATAATTATGATTTTTTTCATCTGGCTTCCAAATGATTACTCGCATTAGTGACGGCTAGTTTACCCACTCGCATCATTGCATCAATACGTTTTACTTTTTCTTACAAATTACGCTGAGCGCGCAAAATTTGTAATAACGCTGCGGACAAGTCGAAAAACACCACAGAGGTGAAGAATGCAATACGATAAATGGCAATTTAAGCGGATTGTTTCAAAATAACTCACAAATTAAGCGGTTTAATCTAAAACCATAATATAAATATTGATATTACCTAGAAATATTCTGATACATCATGCTGTATCGTCCTAGAGCAATAGGCTGAATTGCAGACACAAAAAAGGGCGATAAATCGCCCTTTTTGACTGAGGTGGAATTAACGCAGTTTGCGCTCTTCTTTCATCAGATTCGACAATGATTCATACACCTTGGCGACAACGTCATTCGATAACGGCTGATCTTCAGCGTCACGAAGCAAAATCTTAGTCTCATCAGGGGTATCACCGTCTTGTAAGAGTAAACGGTAGCTACCTTCTTTTAAGGACAATTGATTGTCGTTCCACAATGAACTCCAGAAACCTGAGTTATCGGTAAACTTAATAAAGTACAGGCCTTTAGCACTGTCCATATCTGAAATTTCAAAGCCCATTTCTGGCAATACTATACGCAGACGATCCCACACTTGCTTATAGGAAGCCTTAGCAGACCAATATGCAGCACCCTCTTCTGGCGTGACCAAATCAACATTGATCCCTAAGGTCTGCTTTAAGCGGTTTGCTTGAATGGTTTGCTCACGCTTAACGCTCATATAAGCAATGGCACTGTTAAGCATATCGATGGTGTAACGCTGCTTATCCTCACCACTGAGCATTACATCCTGCTCTTTACCATCGTAAAACTCTTCGTGTTCTACTAAGTGAATAACGATATTAGCGGTACGGCCGTGTGGACGGGTTTCGATATCGAAGCGATAACGCTGACGCAGCAGATATTCTTTATCTGAGCCCCATAAACTTGACTCCAACACCTCTCGGCTTTCAATCCAATCGGTTTCAATGTTGCCTTTATCATAGTCGCGACTACGAACAGGGATCGCTTGCTTCGCTAAGAATCCATCTAAGTTAGCGAAAATCTCTTGCTTAAGATCGACACTGTTATCAATCGATTCAACCACAATCTTAATGTTATCGCTGCCCTCTTCGACATGCGTACCTTCTGCCATTGGCAAAACTTGCAGTGGTGGGCGGATATCAAGGTTTTTACCAACAAGCGCAGGGTTTGCTTTAGCGCCGATTGCCGGAACCTCGTATTCTTTATTGTAAGGCGGCGTTTTCAATCCCTCAGGGATCTTTAGCATTGGCGCTTGCTCAGCCTGAACATAGTCTTCAGCACCGTTGGCTTGGCGACGCTCTAATGGCGAACTACAAGCTGCAACAGCAGCAACTAAGAACAGTGGAGTGACTTTCTTTAACATTAATTATTTAACCTCTATCTGGGCACGAGTCATTGCATCTAACAACAGACCATGACATTGCTCAGAAAGTTCAGTCAAAGGTAAACGAATATGGCCACACTGAATCAACCCCATACGATGGGCTGCCCATTTCACTGGGATAGGATTTGCTTCGCAAAACAGTGTGCTATATAAACCACGTAGTGGCTCGTCGATACTTGCGGCTAATTCGGCGTTGCCCGCCAATGCGGCGTCGCACATAGCTTTAAAGGCTTTTGGCACTATGTTGTTGGCAACCGAAATCACCCCGTTACCCCCAAGGAGCAAAAACTCTCTCGCTGTCGCATCATCACCGCTGTACAGCATAAAGTCATTGCCGCAAAGTTCACGTAGTCGTTTAACCCGTGATACATCACCCGTGGCTTCTTTTACACCAATAATATTGCTCACGCTCACTAACTCGGCCACGGTTTCAGGCTTCATATCAACCGCGGTGCGCCCAGGAACGTTATAGAGAATTTGGGGAATATCTGTGCTGGCCGCCACGGCTTTATAGTGGGCCACTAAGCCCTTTGGCGTCGGTTTATTGTAGTAAGGTGTTACGCCTAACATGGCGTCAACCCCGACTTTAGATAAGGACTTGGTGAGTTCGATAGCTTCTGCTGTCGCATTCGCACCATTGCCACCAATCACAGGGATACGACCTGCGACAAACTTAACGATTTGAGCGACCACGGCAACGTGCTCATTCATTGGCAGAGTCGCTGACTCACCGGTAGTACCCACGGCAACGATGGCGTCTGTGCCTTGGTCAATATGGAATTCGACTAACCTTTCAAGACTTGCAAAATCTACTGAGCCATCACTGTTCATTGGCGTGATTAAGGCTACGATGCTTCCGTTTATCATCTGACTTCCCCAAAATTTCAGGATTCGCTATGGTACTGATGCCAACCATTAATGACAAGCACTAACGGGGGTCTCAAATTGATTTAGTTATGGTAGCATTACATCCCGCACAAAAACTCGGCGCTCGGTCTCGAGTTTTCGCTCTATGATATCGAAAAAGTGAGGACAATTCATGACCAATTTCCTGGTCGTAACTGCAATGGGCGTAGACCGTCCTGGACTCGTAAGTAAACTAGCTCGGCTTGCCAGTGACTGTGACTGCGATATCGTCGACAGCCGTATGGCATTATTTGGTAACGAATTTACCTTAATCATGATGTTGTCAGGTTCGTGGGCATCCATAACGAAAATTGAAAGCTTGCTCCCGAGTCTCAGTGTTGAATTAGAACTGATGACGGTGATGAAGCGTACCTCTAAGCACACGCCGCAAAATTACCTTTCGCGCCTTGAAGTGCGCTTTACTGGTAAAGATCAGCGCGGCACGATGAAATCCATCACCCAGTTTCTTGCCGACCGCTCCTTAGACTTGGCGGCAGTACGCTCCTTCTCTGAAGAGCTTGAAAATGGCGAGCAAACGCAAACTATTTCATTAACCATCAATATTCCTGAAAAAGTTGAACTAGAAAAGCTCGAAAAGAGTATCTATCAACTCTCCGAGGAGATGGCACTGGATTGCACCATTAGACGCATGGAAGGCACGACCTCAAGAAACGACAGAGGATAATAGATGAATACCTTAACCGCTGGTGCCAAAGCGCCACTTTTTACCTTACAAAATCAACAGGGTAACGCTGTTTCACTACAAGAATGCTTAACGCGTGGTCCCGTTTTAGTCTATTTTTACCCTAAAGCGTCAACCCCTGGCTGCACAGTACAAGCCTGCGGTTTACGTGATAGCAAAGCTGAACTCGACAGCCACAAAGTAACCGTCCTCGGCATTAGCCCAGATCCTGTGGCTAAATTAGCTAAGTTTGCTGAAAAACAATCACTTAACTTTACCCTACTCAGCGATGAAGACCACAGCGTTGCTGATGCCTTTGGCGTGTGGGGCGAAAAGAAATTTATGGGTAAAGTCTATGATGGAATCCATAGGTTAAGTTTCCTCATCAACACCGATGGCACTATTGCCCATGTGTTCGATAAGTTTAAAACCAGCGACCATCATCAAGTGGTGCTGGCAGAGATTGCAGCGCAGTAATAGCCGCTAAATGGTATAGCAAGGGATTTTCTGACTAATTGCCAACGGCTCGGTTTAGAAATTTCAGTTTTAATTGCCCAAAAAAAACCGCAAGCAAACATAAAATGGCCCGAAATCAGGGCCATTTTTGATGAAAAATTTTCAGCTTGTGGCGAATAAATCCTCTAATCACACCGCAACTTTAGCAGTCGCTTATTCCATTGAATCACCAACTCAATTCTGGGAAACGATTATAGGAATACAGGCAGTAACTCTTCAGTTTGAAGCTGTTGATAGTGATTAAAATCAATCTGACAGCCTTGCTCAGTTACGATTGAACCATGCGCTAAACATACATGCTCAGGAAATCCAGCAGTCATAAGCGACTGGTTAAAACGGATGAGATCCCAGCTTGAGGGCATAAATAGCTTAATCATTTGTGCAACAAGGGGATAGGGATAAACAGCTAAATCCAGATTAGTCTCAAAGCTGACGTAGGAGTTATCTCCCGGCCCTATCGATGGCGTGATATGCAAGGTAACATAGTCAGCCCCACGTATCCCATTTAACGAAAATCCCGCGGGCTGAAAACAGTGCATATCAAATTGAAAATCAGGGAAAATTCGCTGCAATCCTAAGCGTTGATAAATCCCCTGCTCGGTTTGTGTGGGCGACTTGAGGTAATCAGCCAACTCGCCACGGATGTGGTACATCATCAGTTCAAGGCAGGTATCATACGTTGACGACATAGGTTGGCCGTCAGTGCAAAACAAATTGTCAGTACAAAACAAATAGTGATGATGTGAATCTAAGTGACCAACTCGAAAGGCTTTTCCGGGGATCAAGGTCCGCAATTTCGCAATATCGTCAGCAAAGTGTGTGCTTTGTAGCTGGGCTTGGTATTCATTCTTACGCTGATAACAGAGCGCGGCAATGTGCTCAACCCCTAAGGCGTTAATAAAGTAGCAGGCCGCCTCAATCAGGGTGCTATTACCGCAGGTGAGCAGCAGAATCTTATCATCCCAGACGAACAGGCTCGATTCACTCAGTAGATAGGCATCGCAGGCAGGATTACGGATTATTGACAGGATTTCCGCATTGGCACAGGCGACCAAGGTTGACCAAAAGCCGTACTCTCGTTGGCGCAGTGATGCCATATTGGAAGTGAGTCTGATCTCAAGCTTTTTTTCCGCGCCTTCAAAAAACATCAAGCCGTTCGCCTCATCTTATCCCTGTGTTTGGGCATCTAATCTATTGGTATATCAGTCATTCATGGTTCGCTGGCAACGCTGACTTAAATGTATGCACGCATTTTAAGACTGATAACCCATCAAATTTGCGCGGCTATTTTTACACGACTAGCGCCGCAATAAAACCACCGCGCTTGCTTTTACAAGATGATAGCCTTGCAACGCACTCACCTTTACAACTCGCTAGCAAAAAGCAACACAGTCACCTTGGTAACTCGCTAGCAAAAATAATAGGCTATAAAAAACAAAAGTCAGCCTAAGTGTCCCTAGGCTGACTTTTTTAACACACTCAATATTAAGAAAAATCTTCTAAATAAGTGTAACCTTTTAGGCCCACTTGTAATTCTTCTAAAATTTGTGCGCGTTCATCCTCAACAATATGCTGGTTGACTAACTCTTCGTAAGTCCGCATAAAGTCAACGGCATCTAAGTTAACATAGCGTAATACGTCAGCGACTGTGTCACCGGCAAGTACCGATTCAATATTGGTCATACCGTTTTCTTCAATGCTGACAACGGCCGAGTTAGTGTCGCCAAACAAGTTGTGCATATCCCCTAAAATCTCTTGATATGCCCCCACCATAAAGAAGCCGATTAAATACGGGCTTTCAGCACTCCACGCTGGTACTGGTAGCGTAGTTTCAATCCCTTGGCCGTCTACATATTGATCCACAATACCGTCGGAGTCACAGGTGATGTCCAGCATCACAGCGCGGCGCTCTGGCGCTTTGTCTAAACCAGACAATGGCAGCACAGGGAACACCTGATCGATACCCCAAGCATCCGGTAAGGATTGGAATAATGAGAAGTTAACGAAGAACTTATCGGCTAACTTTTCGTTTAACTCATCAATAATCGGTCTGTGGTAACGGTTTTTGGTGCTTAACAAACCTTGAACTTCATGGCATACGCGTAGGTTAGCCTGCTCAGCCCACGCACGTTCTGCCAAGCTTAATTGACCCAAGGCAAACAGCGATTGCGCTTCTTGCAGGTCACTTTGGCTATCATGATAAATCTCAATCAAGGCACGTTGATCGGCACGGCCACTCAGCTCAGTCCAAGATTGCCACATATTGTGCAGCAGCTGCGGCGATTCTTCCGCTGGCGGCTGGATATCTTCAACCTGATAAGCTTCTGTGCCAATCACATCGGTGATCAGTACCGCATGGTGCGCCGTTAAGTGACGGCCAGATTCTGAAATAATACGTGGCATAGGTTGCTCGTATTCATTACAGATATCGGTAAGCACGTTTACGATGTTGTTCGCGTATTCGCTTAAACCATAGTTCATTGAGTTATTACTTTGGCTACGAGTGCCGTCGTAATCTACCGCTAAACCACCGCCGACGTCGAAGCAGTTAATGCTGGCCCCTAACTCACGTAATTCACAGTAGAAACGCGCCGCTTCGCTCACACCTTGACGAATATCGCGGATATTGGCGATTTGCGAACCTAAGTGAAAGTGCAGTAATTGCAGCGAATCCAACATATCGCTTTGTTTTAACTGGTCAACTACAGTCAAAATCTGCGCCGCAGATAAACCAAACTTAGACTTTTCGCCACCGCTGGCTTGCCACTTGCCTTTTCCTTGGAATGCAAGGCGAGCACGTAACCCTAAGCGAGGTTTCACCCCTAAACGCTCAGACTCAGCTAGTACCATCTTAAGCTCAGACAGTTTTTCTAAAACGATATAGACCTTATGGCCTAACTTTTCACCAATTAAGGCTAAACGAATGTATTCGTTATCTTTGTAACCGTTACATACGATCACTGAACTGGCTTTTTGCGCCATGGCAAGTACGGCCATTAATTCAGGCTTACTGCCGGCTTCTAGGCCTAATTGTGGAACTTCTTTTGATGCTTGGCTCGCAAGGATCTCTTCTACCACAGTTTTTTGTTGGTTTACTTTAATGGGGTAAACCAGCAAATAGTCCGCCTGATACTCATATTTTTGTATCGCTTGGTCGAATGCTTGGCACAAACTGTTCACTCTGTGGTGCAGAATTTGCGGGAAACGAACTAATACAGGTAAAGCGACCCCTGCTTTAACCATGTCTTTTGCTAGCTCATTTAAGCCAATCTTGTGATCAGGATTCTTAGGATCCGGCGACACTGTCACCTCACCTTGGTCGCTGATCCCATAAAACCCTTGGCTCCAGTGGGTAACGTTGTACCCAGCACGAGCAGCATCAATAGACCAATCATTCATTTTTATTTAGCCCGTCTATAAAAAAATGGGTTAAACGGTCAGTGCAACATTGCAAGACCGCCCGTTCGACAAACCCAGGTAAACCATATAGTTACCTGACATACAGTTAGGATGAATTCACCCTAATTTGTGCAGCAAAATCAACCCAGCTTAGGCGACATTGATGCGATTTCCCTTAACGCAACCGGGATTAACCCGATACTCTTTTACCTTGGCGATAACAAGATGGTGTTTATATCCCCCTTTATCGCCATAGGTCTTTCACCCAATGGCATTAACCATAACGCGCTTTGAGGTTAAAAAACACTCAAAACCTTAAGCTAAAGCGTTGCGTCTCCGCTCAATATGACTCTCTCTAAAAACGAGGTGCCGATTAAGTGGATAAACAATAGGTAACACTAAGGATAAACATTAGGTATTAAGCGGCAAGGCATCACCAAGCACACCTAACACTAGGTGAGATTATTGTAACAGGGGACTGTTGGCTTCTTCGCGGCCAGAGTTGATACGGATTAACGTGAGATGTTTAAGGCTAGTATCGTCATAGGGAACAACGATTGAGCGCTGGCATTGAGATGCTTTTAGGCAAAGAGCAAAAAATGGATGCTTGTGCATTAGCTAAACAATTCCTCTTAACCCCATGTAACCATTATAAATTGTACGTTACACGGTGAATGACCTGTGAACCATAAAATCATTACAACTCACGTAATATTTGTCATGTCTGTAACGAGCGAAGTCGTTAAACGGCGCAATTAAACCGCGCAATGTCACAGAATGCAAGCAAGAATCTCATTTAATATTTTTCATTAAAATATAATAAACACCACATTAACAGAATGGTTGGTAACAAGTAGATTTATCTATTTTAAATTAATAGGTTAATCATCAACCTTACTCTACGTGCGTTCAATATTTTTTAATAGCCAATCAAGATAAATTGATAACATTTGCTCACATCAGCAATATTGTTTTATCTCAGCGCGGCTGTTCATTTTCGACTATCGACGCAAAAGCCGATCTGGAAGCTGCTGTTTACGGATAAAGCGGTTATAATCACCGCCGAATGACATCCTTAGATAGAGAGCTCCATGGTACAGATAGGAAAAACCTGCAAACTTGAGGTAGTAAAACAAGTCAGTTTTGGTGTGTATTTAAATGCCCACGAATTTGGCCAAGTGTTACTGCCCAACAAAGCCACCCCAAAAGACTGCCAAGTCGGTGACTGGCTAGAGGTATTTTTATATCTGGACTCCGAAGATATCGTTATTGCCACTACCCGCAAGCCTTTAGCGCAAGTAGGAGAATTTGCCTACTTAAAAGCCGTGGCCACTGGGCCTTTTGGCGCATTTTTAGATTGGGGATTGGATAAAGATCTATTGCTGCCCTTTGGCGAACAACACAAGCCGATTGAAGAAGGTCGCTCGTACCTTGTATATGTGCACGTTAATCGTGCTGATGAGCGTATTGTTGCGTCATCAAAAATCGATAAGTTCCTCGATAAAACTCCCGCCCAGTATGAAGTAGGTCAACAAGTTGACTTATTTATCGGTGGCACCACAGATTTAGGCTACAAAGCCATTATTAACCATGCCCATTGGGGTGTGATTTACCAAAACGAAGTGTTCCAAAAACTGCGTTTTGGTCAAAGGCTAAAAGGCTTTATCAAACAAGTCCGCCGCGATGGCAAAATTGATTTGGTATTGCAGCAAGGCAGTAAGCAAGAGCTTGATAAAAATGCGCACATTATCTTAGTAAAACTCAAGCAAGCGGGCGGATTCTTACCCCTAACGGATAAAACCGATGCCGAAGTGATTTACGAACAACTCGGTATGAGTAAAAAAGCCTTCAAAAAGAGCATCGGTGGCCTGTTTAAAGCGGGCAAGTTAAGTATCGACGATGATGGTTTACGCCTAACTGAAGCTGACTGATTGGGCTGAATAGTCAACCTCATACGGGACTTAGGACTCTCTTGTACTAAGGTTCGTGGTTTATTTGTCCAAATAGTCTGCCCAAACACTCAGTTTACCGACAAGCGCTAGGATCTTAAGCATGGCTCTGTTATAACAAAGTCATGCTTTTTTCTTTGGAGCTTATATGGAACTCACGTTACACGAAGCCAGAGTTATCGGATGCCTACTTGAAAAAGAAGTCACCACCCCAGAGCAATACCCTCTTTCACTCAATGCCCTGACCCTCGCCTGTAATCAAAAAACCAGCCGCGAACCTGTATTAGAACTCACTGAAGCGCAAGTACAAGCCGCCCTTGATTCATTGAACAAAAAGCGCTTAATCAGCGAGCAATCCGGCTTTGGTAGCCGAGTCGTCAAATATAAGCACAGATTCTGCAACACCGAATTTAGCGAGTTACAACTTTCCAGCGCGGCGGTAGCCATTGTTTGTTTACTGCTGCTTCGCGGCCCACAAA
Source organism: Shewanella sp. 8A (assembly GCF_023475945.1). Lineage (NCBI taxonomy): Bacteria > Pseudomonadati > Pseudomonadota > Gammaproteobacteria > Alteromonadales > Shewanellaceae > Shewanella > Shewanella sp. 8A. The sequence goes on along the minus strand of NZ_JAMDJP010000024.1, from coordinate 22,070 downwards.
CGCCCGGAGAGTTACGCACCCGTAGCAACAGACTGCATGATTTTAAAGACGTGCTCGAAGTGGAAGCCTGCATTAAGCAACTGATGGAGCGGGATAAACCCGTACTGGCTCAACTGCCGCGGGAGCCGGGTAAGCGTGAATGCCGTTATACTGAGCTATTCTCCCAAGGTGCTGAGCAAATTAGCGCAGCGTCATTCACCAATGCCACAAATGCAGATGCCCACCCGCTAAACGAGCAGGATAGACAACAACTGGAAGCGAGAGTCACACAGCTTGAAGAGCAAGTGGCAGAACTTAAAGATAAGTTAGAATCGCTTATCGCTTCTTTATCCTAACCGCGCCGCGGACGACTTTCGCAAGTAGTCACTCTTAATGATGACTAAGGTGAGAGTTTGTCCGCTCACTCACTGACGAGACAGCGAATGACACCAAATGCTCCCAGTACATTCAATAACATGCTTTTGATCGCTGGCTTTGAATGTCGCAAATTTCTATTTAACCTTCGCGGGATTATCGCCCTGTTCGCCTTTGCATTAGTGTGGGGCATGCTATTGCTCTACCCCATCCAAGGCGCTTCGACCCTATTAATGCAGCCCAATATTAAAGATCTGATCGACGGTCTCTTAGGCAGCCAAGCTCTCAACATGCTGTTTGACTGGCCCGTGGCGGAAATGGCTATCTTCTGGTGCTTTGCGCTGTATCTGTTTCCCATGTTCAGTATTTTGATTGCCGCCGATCAGTTCTCCTCAGACAAAACCCGCGGCACATTGCGCTTCTATACCCTAAGAACCAGCAAAGACAGCCTACTCTTCGGCCGCTTTTTGGGGCAAATCTTGATCCAAGGTCTACTGATCTTATTGACCATCCTTGCCACCATAGCGCTGGCACTTACTCGCGATATCGGCTTGTTATTACCCGCATTAACGTCGGGAGCCTTGGTCGGCATCAACTTGGTTATCGTGATTTTACCCTTTACCGCGGTCATGACTTTATTGTCCCTCTATGCCAACACGGCAAGGCAAGCCATGGTTCTGGCCACTATTTTGTGGACCGTCGTCTCTATAGCACTGCTGATATTGGGTAATGAATCGCGCTTATTTGAAGGTTTACAATGGATATTGCCGGGCGCTCAACTGTCGAACATGGTCAACACCAATGGACTCAATAGCTTTGCCTACGCACCAATTCCCCTACTACAAACCGCATTCGCCCTTTTCCTTGGCCGCGTTTATATCCAAAGGAGTCAACTATGATCCTCGTTCAATGCCAAGGACTGTCCAAACACTATGGCAGTAAAAAAGCGCTCAATAACGTTAACTTAACCCTCGAATCGGGAGCGCCCATCGCATTAGTTGGCCCTAACGGTGCAGGTAAAACTACACTGTTTAGCCTGCTCTGTGGCTACCTCACCCCAAGCGCAGGCTCGGTTCGTATTCTGGGAGAAGCACCCAATAGTCCAGCATTATTAGGGCAAATTACCGCCCTGCCACAGGATGCGACGCTCGATCCCAATTTAACTATTATCAGCCAGTTAAGCTTCTTTGCGCGTCTTCAAGGGATGGATAGCAAGCAGGCAAATCAAGAAGCACAGCGAGTGCTGAATTTAGTGGACTTAGCCGAGGTGGCGCAGCAAAAGCCACCGAGTCTAAGCCATGGAATGAGTAAACGTGTGGCGATTGCCCAAGCCTTAATCGGCTCGCCTAAGCTGGTGTTGTTAGATGAACCTACCGCAGGACTCGACCCTGCCAATGCGAAGAAAATCCGTGAACTCGTCAGAACGCTGTCGCCCACAACCACTTTTGTGATCAGCTCACACAACTTGGACGAACTCGAGAAGCTCTGTGACCAAGTGCTGTATCTAGATAAAGGTGAATTGGGCCAGTCGATTTCGATGCGCTCATCCAATAGCGGCAGTGATTATCTCACCCTCACCATGGAAAGCTGCGACAGTGAAGCGCTGATCCAAGCCGTAGGTCAAATAGCTGGTGTGGTGAATATCACCTCAAAACAAGCCCATGTATTTGTTATCCAATTGGATGACACGGCAAATCGTCATTATGAGTTTGAAACCGCCCTGCTCGCCCTATTTAAGGACCAGCATTGGCAATATAAGATGCTGCTGAAAGGACGCACATTGGAAGAAACGTTATTTTCTTAACTCCGCGACAAGTCCCTTATTATTCCTACGTTTAACTCCACCTCTAACAGCGCCCGCAAGGGCGCTTTGTGGCTAATGTTTTGTTTATACACTGCTGAAGCAATGGCATTTATTACACCATGTCAAACATCAAACAGTCGTAAATATCAGTGTTAAAAGGCTTTATCCTTTAACTTCTACTTTAGTTCTAAACGCTACAGGCCAACTTAGCCCCTAATGCTGCTTACCTAGTGCTGCTTATATGAGGCGTATTTACGTTTCAAAATAAAGGGTGAGTAATCACCGCTAACCAATAAAGCAGCAGTTAAGCCGCTTTGGTAAACCTAGACTTTCAATCTAATCTCGAGCTTGTTATAACTCCCCTTTCCTGCTCTTTCACTGAATTCAGAGGTTTCAATGAACAAAGCACAACTGATCCAACGTATCGCCACTTCGCTTGAACAGTCCCAGGCCAGCACTAAACCTGTTGTCGAACAGATCCTACAACAGATCCATATCGCCTTAAGCGAAGGTGAGAAAGTCTTCCTGCCGCAATTCGGTACCTTCGAGTTACGTTATCATTTACCTAAATCGGGTCGAAACCCGCAAACTGGCGAGACGATGGAGATTGCAGGCTTTAACCAGCCAAGCTTTAAGGCGGCGACAGCGCTAAAACAAGCGATAAATGAGTAGTATTGTGGATGTGTAAAATTGCCTCGTGAAAACCACGGGGCTTTTTTATGGGCAAGGTTAACGATATTACTTTGGCAATGAGCTTTAGAGATAAAACGAAGCCGCCATAGCTGAGTTTAACGTTATTAAGCTCAGTGTGGAGAAATAAGTAGACTATAAGATAGGACTAACGTCTGTAACAAAAGTGGCAAGCGCGAAGCCGTGGCTCTAGAGAATAAGATAGAAACGGCCCTTTAAACCAAATCCAAATAATCAAAGCTGTAGATGCAAAAAAGCCCCGACTAATGTCGAGGCTTATTTACTATTCACTGAGAATAATGGTACCCGAGGCCAGACTTGAACTGGCACGCTGTTACCAGCGAGGGATTTTAAATCCCTTGTGTCTACCGATTCCACCACTCGGGCAAACTCTGAATATCGTAAGCACTGCTATTGATATTGTTAACTCTTTGCTTCGCTCTTCTACTTATATTTCAATGTATAGGTAACGAAGTTTAACGCTTCAGCTCGTTTGAGCTGTCACCATTATAATAATGGTACCCGAGGCCAGACTTGAACTGGCACGCTGTTACCAGCGAGGGATTTTAAATCCCTTGTGTCTACCGATTCCACCACTCGGGCAAACTCTTTATATTAACGACGGGAATCATGTCATTAATATCTTAATTATGGAGGCGCGACCCGGAGTCGAACCGAGATCGACGGATTTGCAATCCGCAGCATAGCCATTCTGCCATCGCGCCATCTTTCCAATCATTTAGGTTGGAGCGACATATCGGGTTCGAACCGATGACCTATACCTTGGCAAGGTATCGCTCTACCAACTGAGCTAATGTCGCATCACGCAGAGTTAAGATTTTGTTTTCACTTCGTCTCTCGTCTACGGGGAGGCATTCTACCTATTTACGATGCAGTGTCAACCGCTGTTTTATCGATAACTTACTGCTTGCGCACTAAATAATCTCTTTGATCTTTTATTGTGCTATTCAGCCGTTAAATCTTTCCAGGCGGCTAAAATGTAACTCATCATTGACCAGAACGTTAATACGGCAGCGATATATAACAGCACAAATGCCGCGGTGATCATGAGTGGATTGTATTGCCAGATCAGGCCAATAATCGCCACCATCTGCGCCGCCGTTTTATATTTGCCGATCCAAGAAACCGCAACCGTGCCGCGTTTACCTAATTCAGCCATCCACTCCCGCAGGGCTGAAATCACAATTTCACGGCCAATCATAAACAGTGCTGGCAGTGTGAGCCAAATATCAGCGTATTGGTCAACTAATAATACGAGCGCGGTGATCACCATCAGTTTATCAGCGACGGGATCGAGGAAGGCGCCAAAACGGGTGAGTTGCTTGAGTTTACGCGCCGCATAACCGTCTAATGCATCCGTTAACGCCGCCAACCAAAACACAAATGCGGCAACAAAAGGCGTCCAGCTGTAAGGTAAATAAAACAACACCACAAAAATGGGCAGTAAAAAAAGCCTAAAAAGAGTTAATGCTATGGGTAAGTTAAACGGCATGATCAAACCAGTTAGTCAAAAGCAGCGCCAATCTTGCCTTAATTTTATCACCCTCGCAATGCATCATGAATGGTTTGTGCCATTTCTATGCTGATCCCAGGCACTTTCGCTAACTCGGCCACGCTCGCCCCCTTCACTTCTTGTAAACCGCCCAAATGTTGGAGTAACGCTTTACGGCGTTTAGGGCCTATGCCCGGAATGGTTTCAAGCGTTGAGGTGTTACGGGTTTTCTGACGGCGATTACGATGCCCAGTGATGGCAAAGCGGTGGGATTCATCGCGAATATGTTGAATAAGGTGCAATGCGGGTGAGTCATCCTCAAGGGAAAAGCTCGTTTCAGTGTCGCCAAAGATTAAGGTTTCAAGCCCAGGTTTACGGCTCTCTCCCTTTGCCACGCCAATAAGTTGCGGCGCTTTATCTAAATTAACGAACTTCTCATCGACAATTTGCTGCGCAATACGCAGCTGCCCTAGACCACCGTCGATAAATAAAATGTCAGGGATTTTGCCGCTGGCATCAATTTTATCAAATCGACGACTAATGGCTTGTTTCATCGCGGCATAATCATCGCCTGGCGTAATACCTTCAATATTATAACGACGATATTCGGCTTTATGCGGCCCTTCACGATTAAACACCACGCAGGAGGCGACAGTGCTCTCGCCCATAGTATGGCTGATATCGAAACACTCCATTCGCTGAATCGGCGCACTAAGTTCGAGGATTTCTTCCAACAAGACAAAACGCTGTTCAACAGTGTTTTTATGGGACAGGCGCGTCATCACCGCATTGGTGGCATTGGTCAGCGCAAGGCGCAAAAAACTCGCCCTGTCGGCGCGCACATTGGTTTTAATGCTGAATTTTTTATTCAACGCCTCAGAGACGGCCGCCTCTAACTCATGCAATTCTTCAAAGTGATGGCTTATCACCACCTCCTTAGGAATAGTGCGTTGAATATCGGCATTTAAATAAAACTGTAGCAGGAAGGAGCGTAAGACTTCTTCGATATCCGTTTGCGCGGGCACCGTTGGATAATAGCTGCGGCTACCAAAAATTTTACCTTCGCGGATAAATAGCAAGTGAAAACAGGCAATGCCCGAGGCATAGTGTACGCCGATAACATCCATATCGCCGGTATTACCCGAGACTTCTTGCTGCTCAGCTACCCGGCGCAGCGCCATAATTTGATCGCGAAAGCGCGCGGCTTGCTCATAGGCTTGCTGCTCAGCGGCCTCTTCCATCTTAGCCACGAGTTCACTGATAACTTGTTTATCTTTTCCCTTTAGGAACAAACTGGCAAGTTTAACCTGCTCATCATACTCCGCATTACTGACCTTGCCGACGCAAGGCGCACTACAACGGGATAACTGGTATTGCAGGCAGGGCCGAGTGCGGGATTTATAATAGAGATCATCACATTGGCGGATAGGAAACAGCTTTTGCATCAAGTGCAAACTTTCGCGCACCGCTCCGCCATTCGGATAAGGCCCAAAATAATGGCCCTTCTCCCGCTGCGGCCCGCGATGGTATGCGAGGCGTGGATGCTCGTGTTGGCTCAAGAAAATATAAGGGTATGACTTATCGTCCCGCAGTAACACATTGTATTTGGGCATGTACTGCTTGATATAGTCATTCTCAAGCAGCAGCGCATCTGTCTCGCTGTGGGTCAGCGTCACATCGATATGATGGATATGGGACACCAGCGCCTGAGTTTTCACATTGCCAAGTTTTTTACGGAAATAGGAAGATAAGCGCTTTTTAAGATCTTTGGCCTTCCCCACATAAATGACGTCACCTTTGACGTCATACATGCGATAAACCCCAGCAGAGGATGAGACCGTGCGTAAAAAACTCTGGGCGTTAAAACCTGTCGACATCGTTACACACCCACTCTTTTACTTACCATCTTCAAAACTGCTTGATAAATCGTTTTCAAACTCACAGCTAACACTTAATTAATGCTAGAACCATTGACATAAGCGGCCATTAGAAATGGCCAGCATCTAACATTTTATAGCGGATCGCTAAACGAGTCAGCTCCACATCACCACTGATCCCAAGCTTCGCAAACAAGCGGTAACGGTAACTGTTAACGGTTTTGGGGCTTAAGTTGAGCTGCTCAGAAATATCATTGACCTTTTCACCATTGGTGATCATCAACATAATTTGCAGCTCACGCTCAGACAAGGCTTTAAACGGATTCTCATCGGCCGGATTGAATTGGCTCAATGCCATTTGTTGGGCAATTTCAGGAGATAAATAGCGCTGCCCACGGGAAACCTGACGTATCGCTTGCAATACTTCAGGTGGCGTCGCACCTTTGGTTAAATAACCAGACGCGCCCGCCTGCATCACTTTACTGGGGAACGGATCTTCGGTGTGCACTGTTAGCACAATAATCTTAGCATGAGGTTGATAACGTAAAATCTTACGCGTCGCTTCGAGTCCGCCCATACCTGGCATATTCATGTCCATTAAGATGACGTCGGCTTCATTTTGTCTCGCCCACTGTACCGCGGTCTCACCATCGGGCGCTTCACCCACAACTTTGATCCCCCGCTCATCTTCTAAGATACGGCGGATCCCAGTTCTCACCAGCTCATGATCGTCAACTAAATATATCGATATCAACTTTATCCACCTTTAACCAATGCTGACTAAGAGAGTTTAGCCAAATCAGAATACCGCAACCGGAATATAGGTTATCAGGGTAATTTAGCCCAACAATGGCATTTCGCAAAGCATAAAATGAATATTGTTAACTAGATGATATTTAAAGAAACAACTTACTAATTAATGCAGTTTGAAATTAAGAGCTTGGTATAATGAAAGTATGAGTGGAGCTCAGGATTGGGCTAATTGATAAGCTGACGCAAAATATAGCAGGTTTAAAACGCTCATCGAAAATGAAGTCGTGTAAATGCAAAAAGCCGCTAATTGCTTAGCGGCTTTTTAGCCGACTATTGTGCTGGAGCAGCGCTTAGCATGAAGAGCCCGGGTGCAAATTGCATAAACAAAAAAGCCATCATTGCTGATGGCTTTTCCGTGAAATATGGCGGAGGAGCAGGGATTTGAACCCTGGGTGGGCTATAAACCCACGCCGGTTTTCAAGACCGGTGCATTAAACCACTCTGCCACCCCTCCGAACGAGCGAGATAATATACATCTCGCCCAAAGCTGTAAACTTAAATTTATTATTATTTGAATTGATTGGCGATTTGATATCCAGCTGGCGATGAAATCATCGCTTTCAGGGCGATTTTTGATCTGTTGCTATTTCTGCTCACTAAAAACCGGCATGACAACAACATTACCTAAGTCACTTTTGAATAGATTAAAGAATCGCGAGCACTTTTTTAAGGTTGCAGCTTCCTATGAAAAAGATGAAGTATAAATAGGGAGCGTAGGAGAAGGTTAATCCAAACCTTAAAAATCAACTTCTTCATATCAGAACATAATGATTATCAAGACAATCGCAGATACGCCTTTTGGCAATGTAATCAAACATCTCATACCATGGAACCAGATGCAAAAAGGCCGCTAATTGTTTAGCGGCCTTTTTGACTGACATGACATAAACAAAAAGGCCATCATTGCTGATGGCCTTTCCGTGAAATATGGCGGAGGAGCAGGGATTTGAACCCTGGGTGGGCTATAAACCCACGCCGGTTTTCAAGACCGGTGCATTAAACCACTCTGCCACCCCTCCGAACGCCGCAAATAATATAAGCATCATCGGTGCTTGTAAACAGCAATTTTTGAATATTGTGTCAAATGCTCATCTTATGTTCAGACGGATGAATTTTCAGGCGAATAGCCAACATATTTTCAGCAATATCTGGGTAAAGCAGCATAAAAACACCTATACAGTAAGAGACTTGCCCTCTCGGTATGGTAAAATCGCGGTAACTTTTCACGGTAAATGCTTATATGAATTCACTCTTGATACCTTCATCCTCACTCGCCCCTGAATTTAATCTTCCCGTCCTGTCGCAATTGCCAACAGGATATAAAGCGTTGCTTTTAGGTCAAGAGCGCGTATTGGATGCCTTTAAGTTACATAACGCCATTGCCGATCAACAACTGTATCTCGCAGATTTTCCTGGCATCGACAGACTATTAATGATCAAAGCATTAATGGAAACGCTTGAGCCATTGCCGGCAGCTTATCTGGTGGCAAAGCGCCCCGAAGACAAAACCATTCAATTCCATTGGCAATATGAAACGCCGCAAGGCTCAATTGCTGAAAAGCATGTCAGTTATCGCTATCTGAGTGGCAATATCCGCCGTTCAGACCTACTTGGCCGTATGGTGCAATCAGGTAATAGCAGTAAATATCAAGCGGGTGCATTGGCCGAATGCCATTATATATTTATCTGCGCTGAATCCCTGTGGAAACGAGAAGGCTTATGGGATTTGCTGCTGCAAATCCTGACACAGAAAGAGTATCAAATCAGTCACAACCTAAGCCCAATCCCATTAAATTGTAAAATTATTTTAATTGGCGCGGGTTTAATCTATAGCCAAATTAGGTCTGAAGATTGGCAATTTCAACGCCACTTTAACCTGTTGGCAGAACTGGCGGGTGAACTGGATTTGACCCGTTTTAAAGAAGCGCAATATGCCAGTTGGCTACAAACGGTGGCACAAAGTGTCGATGTCACATTAGAACAATCCAGTCTTGCGCCACTGTTTAGACACAGTGCTAGATTAACCGAGCATCAACGTCGCTTAAGTCTCTCAATGCTAGATTTGGCGCAGTTAATGGCGCAGGCAAAAGTCTATCGCGGTAAATCAACAATTAATGCAGCCAGCATTGAACGTGCGCTATCGCAAGCCAATTATCGCCATAACAGCTCTGAAGAATTTTCAAGCCAAAGTTTTGATGACAATTTCATAAATCTGCCAACTACGGGCGCTATGGTAGGACAAATTAATGGTCTTACGGTTATCGATGCGATTGATCACTGCTATGGTGAACCAGCACGGATCACCGCTACGGTACACTATGGTGACGGTGAAGTTGCAGATATTGAAAGAAAGTCAGAGCTGGGCGGTAATATCCATGCAAAGGGTATGATGATCCTTTCAGCCTGTTTATATCGTATCTTTGGTCGCGATGCGCCATTGCACCTAAATGCCAATATTGTATTTGAGCAATCCTATCAGGAGATCGATGGCGATAGCGCCTCGCTTGCAGAATATTGCTGCTTGATGTCAGCCATTGCAGAACAACCGATTATTCAGTCGCTGGCGATTACAGGCGCATTGGATCAATTTGGTAATGTGCAAGCTATCGGTGGTATTAATGAAAAAATTGAAGGCTTTTTTAATCTTTGTGAACGCCGAGGCTTAACCGGTGAGCAAGGTGTAATTATGCCCAAGTCAAATATATTACAGCTTAATCTACACCCCAAAGTGATTACAGCTGTAGGCAAAGGCTTGTTCCATATTTATGCCATTGAACATATGGATGAAGCGGTCGAGCTATTGATGCAGATGCCCGCTGGCGTTGCCGATGAAGATAATGACTTCCCAGCAGAATCCTTATATGGTCTAGTGCAACAACGATTAGACAAGCTAGCTGGTAACGGTGAAGAAGAAATAGGCTTAATGACGAGATTACTCGCAAAACTAGGATTTTTTCGACATTAATTAGCTGATCGGAGTTGTTTAGCTTACACGTGTTCGCTAATCTTGGCGCTCTTATTGCTGGAGTAGTAAAACAATGAATAAAGCAAACAGTTTCAACAAAGAAGAACTTATCGCCTGTGGCCATGGGAAATTATTTGGTCCAAACTCCCCTCGCCTCCCCGTAGACAACATGCTGATGATCGACAGGATCATCACCATCAATGACAACGGTGGTGAGTTTGGAAAAGGTGAAATTGTTGCCGAACTCGACATTAAGCCAGAATTATGGTTTTTTGACTGCCACTTTATCACTGACCCAGTTATGCCGGGTTGCTTAGGCTTAGATGCCATGTGGCAACTGGTTGGTTTTTACCTAGGCTGGGAAGGTGCAGAAGGCAAAGGTCGCGCTTTAGGTGTGGGTGAAGTGAAGTTTACAGGTCAAGTATTACCCGGCGCGAAAAAGGTCACTTATAAGCTCAATATCAAACGTACCATCCACCGTAAATTAGTAATGGGTATTGCAGATGCCATCCTTGAAGTAGATGGACGTCAAATTTACAGTGCAACCGACCTTAAAGTCGGTGTATTTAGCGATACTTCGACCTTCTAACCTGCTTTACCCGGCAATATTCAATAGAGACAAAAATGCCCTCATCTGAGGGCAATTATGCTGCATTACTCTGTTTGTTCTGGGCTATTTAATTAATGAGCAAAACGCCATTATTTATTAAATAGCCCATTAACTCGGCCATCCACACCTTCACGCCAACCACCTAACCACTGTGACCGCGAATCAAGATTTGCATAAGGACAGAGCTCCTTAGAGCGTCCACCAACACCAGCTTGGAATCCTTTTGAAAAAGCTCTGTCTAAACGATCTCGTTTTTGTCTTTTCATGCAAGCGTCCTCTGTTCTACGTGAAATAGAAGCAACAGCTTCACCCATAGGAATAGTGCTTTTCAGCGCCGAGATCAATCAAAAAATCGTTCATTTTATCGACTATTTATTAAACTATTGAGATCATGATTAAAAAAAATCGAGGCATTTTGCCTCGATTTTTTTAGTCTGAATTCAAGCTTAAAAACTAGCGAACCCGACGACGTAACCAAACTAAGGGTAAGGCTAATAACCACGCGAAAGATGCTGCACCTTTACGTTCATAATTCCCCGTATCAGTACTTTCATCTACGGTACATGCTTCACCGTTAGTGGTAGGTTTAAGCACAACCATACGTGGAATATACGCTGTCACAGGGTCACCATTACCGCTGAGTTCAAACAGAGGTAGGCCATTTTCACCAACAATAATGTTGCCATCTTTATCGAGTTGGTATGAAGGCTTGCGAATGAATGCAGTACCAACAATAGTACCCTCTTCATTTATACTGGCAGCTTCGACAATGAGAATATCACTGTTATAGCTTAATACCTTGCCTGTTCCATCCTTAACTTCAACCTTATGGCGAGCCCAATTACCATCAGCCCCCTTTTCAAAACCTTTAGATTCACAGGTCAGCAAATTATTGAGGTTATTGAATTCACCCGTTGATTTCTCATACAGGAAGCCTGCCTTAGGGCGTGGCTTTTCTTTATCATAGGTGGTCTCAATATAACCAACGACTTGATCTTTGTTATTGATATCTTTAGCTTTGCTAGATAGATCTGTGGTTGTCGCAGCAAAATCATTAGGCGTCACATAAGGTACATCTGGGGTATTAATATCAAAATAGAAGAATTTATCGCGTTGGTAGCCTTGGATATAACTACGATAGCTCCCCACAACAATTCCATTGTCGTTTGCATCGTAGGCAATAGAGCTCAAAATTGAGTCTCCCATTGGGATCCAATGGTATTGATATTTACCCTCTGCATCTTTGGTCCAATAGGCCGCATCTTGACGTAATCTATCGGTATTACCGTTACGGTAAACATGTGAGCGACCAGCCACCACTCCGTCGTTATTCACGCCTAATGCCTGTGCAGTAAATGTCAATGTATTGTCACTGGCGGGAGTTAATCCTAGCGGTAACTCAGTGCCAGTAGCAGTGCCATTATCTAATTGCCAAACATAAGCACGGGTTTGGTACTGGATGTTACGCGTGCCTTGAGCATTAGGATATTGCTCACGCTGAATACACACATCTAATGGCAAAGTGTTATCAGTACCTAAACAGTAAGCAACCCGATCACCACCATACTTGCTGATATTAGTGCTGGCATAACCCACCACTAAGTTATTATTGTTAACTGCCGTTGCCGCAGACCAACCACCGAGCTCTACAGTCTTATCATCCTTAACATATTGAGTATAAGGAGGTGGTAATGGGATCTCGATGTCACCCACTTTGGCAACACCACGGTACTCATAATCGCGATAATACCAATAGTCGGTTGCATTATCTGTGGTTGCAGTATTTTCTGTCTTCTTTTCAGGGGCAGTCATGCTGCCAACTTTCACACCCGCATCATTGATGCCGTAGTAAAAAGTATCAACTGAATTCACAACCGAAGAATCACTTGGTGGCGTGGTACCATTGATGCTGTCAAAGGTTGGCTTCCACGCACCAGTGGCACCATTTTGCGCAGCGATAAAGGCAAAGTTATTCGCAATAATGGCCGCTGTAATTGAATAGGTGATAGTTTCCTCTGAGGCAATACCATCTTCAACATCAATCACACCACCTTCAACATCGGATGTACTGAGTTTTTTCTTGCCTTTGGCGATACCGACCAGTTCATCGTTGCCATTAACACCTAAAGCGTAGCCATTACGCGTACCTTGGAGGGTGTCTGCAAGTGGTAGATCATAATTATCAATGTTAACAATTTCATAGACTGGTGCAGCATGGGCACTGTGCAATACGCCAAGGACACCTAAGGCAACCAAGGACAGGGCTTTATCCAACTTTAACTTCATTAATTCAATTCCCATTTTTATTATTGGTTTACTTCAGTGACTCAAGCTCTTCCCATCGCTCGAAGCAAACTTCCAATTGCTTTTCTTTATCCGCTAACAAGCTCAATACCTGATTGATTTTATCCTGCGTCTGACTATAAAAATCTGGGCTTGCCACTGTGGTTTGTAAATCGAGGATTTCGGCCTCTAATTTCTCCATCAACTCTGGCATTGCCTCTAACTCACGCTGTAATTTATAGGACAGTTTTTTTGCGGCTTTGGCAGGCTCAGCCACTTTAACCTCAGCGTTTTTTGCCGTCGCAGGAGCTTCGACCGTGTTTGCTTGACTAGGTTCCTCAGAATAAAACTTTGCACCTTGATCGATAGCATCCTGGTAACCGCCAACATACTCAGTCCAGTGACCATTACCAGCATACCACCAACTGCTTGTCACGGTATTATCGATAAACGCCCGGTCATGGCTGACCAGCAATAACGTGCCTTCATATTCAGTCAGCAGCGACTCTAGCAATTCTAGGGTCTCAATATCAAGATCGTTTGTTGGTTCGTCCAGAATGATAAGGTTTGCGGGACGAATGAGTAACTTCGCCAGTAATAAACGGTTTTTCTCTCCGCCTGATAGCGCCTTTACCGGCGTTCTGGCACGCATTGGTGAGAACAAGAAATCCTGCAAATAACTTAAAATATGGCGATCTTGACCATTGATAGTAATGGTCTTTTTACCCTCACCCACGTTATCTTCAACAGTTTGCTCAGGATCCAGTGCTTCACGGTATTGGTCAAAGTAGGCGATTTCGAGCTTAGTACCGACTTTCACTTCACCCGATTGAGGTTGTAACTTCTCAATCAATAATTTAATTAAGGTCGATTTACCACAGCCGTTGGGGCCGATAAGCGCAATACGATCACCACGCATCACTGTGGTATTGAAGTTTTTGACCAGATTTTTATCAGGTAAATTATAGTTTAAGTCCTTCACATCAAAGACCAATTTACCAGAACGCTCAGTATCGGCCACCGCCATTTTGGCATTACCCTGACGATTCAAGCGCTCACTGCGTTCTTGACGCAAGGCTTTTAACGCACGCACACGGCCTTCGTTACGGGTGCGACGCGCCTTAACACCTTGGCGGATCCAGACTTCTTCTTCGGCTAAGCGCTTATCAAATAATGCGTTTTTCTCAGCCTCGACCCGCAGCCATTCTTGTTTACCATCAAGATAGGCTTGATAATTACCGGGCCATGAAGTCACGACACCGCGATCTAAATCCACAATCCGCGTGGCCATGCGAGCAATAAAGCCCCTGTCGTGGCTGATAAACACGATGGCGCCTTGGAAATCCAGCAGGAATTTTTCGAGCCACTCAATAGTATCAATATCGAGGTGGTTGGTTGGCTCATCGAGTAGCAATAAATCTGGCGCGCTGACTAACGCACGGGCAAGTGCCACTTTACGTTGCCAACCCCCAGATAATTCACTTAAAGATTTATCGGGATCTAACCCCAAAAGCTCACAATTTTGATTGATCCGCGAGTCAAGTTGCCAACCATTATGGTGGTCTAACGTCTCCTGCAACTTTTGCATTTGATTGAGCATGCGCTCCATTTGCTCAGGCTCAGCAAAAGCGACATCGTGGGATAATTGATGGTATTGCTCTAGAGCTTCACCTACTTCTTTTAAACCTGCAGCAATGTAAGCGTAAACCGTACCCTGCTCAGCTTTAGGTGGATCTTGCTGTAACCGACTGACCGTGACGCTACCATCGATGTTAAATTCACCTTCATCGAGCAGCACATCGCCGGATAAAATCTTTAATAGACTCGACTTGCCTGCACCGTTACGGCCAACAATACAGACCCGCTCGCCGCGCTCAATAGTAAAATCAGCATGCTGTAATAGCGGGGTGTAACCATAGGCTAACGAGCCATTATTGATACGAACCAGACTCAAACTAAGCTCCTAAAAATTCTTGTAATTGCGTGGCATCAAAGGGCCAACTTAAATAACGCTCGTCCAGGGCTTTAACCACAGGAATCGACACGCCATAACGCTCTGCTAGGGTTTCATCATCGCAAATATCGATGGCCGTAAAAGGCACCTCGGCGGCATTTAATAATGCCGCCGCCAGTTCGCATAAATGGCAACCTTCGGTGTGATACAACACATAGCTTGCCTGCAATGCATTATTTATCTGCATGGGTAATTAACCAGGTGTTATGGATATGAGGATTACGTTTGTAATCCAGCGGCAACGTCATGTCGTCGATGTTTTGCACCTTAATTTTCATTTTGGTTAAAGTTTCAGTGTCCATCTTAAACTTGCGCTTATTGTTGGAGAACACCAATTCACCGTTTGGACTTAACAGCTTGATTAGCATACCGAGTAAATTCACATGATCACGTTGCACATCGAAAGAATCTTCCATGCGCTTGGAGTTGGAGAAGGTAGGCGGATCGATAAAAATTAAATCGTATTGTTCGTTACAATCGCGGATCCACTGCAAACAGTCAGCCTGAACAAATTCATATTGCTTGCCAGACAAATTATTAAGGGCAAAGTTCTCTTTCGCCCAAGCAAGGTATGTGTTTGACATATCAACCGTCGTGACCGACTTTGCGCCGCCTAATGCAGCATGCACTGAGGCAGAACCTGTGTAAGAGAACAAATTCAGTACCCGGCGGCCCTTAGATTTTTGCCCCACTAAACGGCGAGTTAATCGATGATCGAGGAACAGCCCAGTATCTAAATAACCCGTCAGGTTTAGCTTAAATTTAGCGCCATATTCAGTCGTGGTAAGCTCTAACTTACGTTCATCCAACTTTTGATATTGGTTAGTACCCTTTTGACGCTCGCGGGTCTTCATAATGATTTTGTGTGGATTAACGCCAATGGCCGCAGGCAAAGCCAGCAGCACATCACTTAAACGACGTTTAGTGACGGCCTCAGGAATACTGGCTGGTGCCATGTATTCTTGTACCACAACATAATCAAGATACTTATCGACTGCGACATTATATTCAGGAATGTCAGCATCATAGAGGCGATAACTATCAATCCCCTCTTTTTGGGCCCACTTCTCAAATTGCTTAGCGTTTTTCTTTATACGGTTAGCAAAAGCAGGCGCGATATCGGCAATATCGACACCCTCTGGCAACACTGGCGTATCGCGGCGAGTACTCTGTGCGTGAAGCGTGTATAAGTTAAAAGCGCACTCTAACGCACCGTTAAACATTTTCATCTGTTTATCGGCTTTGAGTTTCAATGCCGAGATAAGCTCGATATCGCTACACAGCATGGCCACTTTCCAGCCACCAAATTCTTTTTTGAATTTATCGCCTAATTGATAGTACAGCTGCAACAGCTCAGACACACTGCCTAAACGCTCCCCGTAAGGAGGGTTAGTGATGAGGTAACCTTCAGCGGCTGGCGGCTCAACATTCAGCGCATTCGCTACGTTAAACTCAATCAGTTCAAGTACGCCTGCATTTTGCGCGTTGCGTTTTGCTAACGCCACTAAGCGTGAGTCGATATCCGAGCCATAGAACTTCACTTCGCAGCGCTTTACTCCTAACGATGCACGCGCTTTAGCTTCTTCGACAATTTCGTGCCAAGTGGCCTTATCGTGACGACGCCAATGTTCGAAACCAAAACGGCTGCGTTGTAAACCTGGAGCAATATCGGCGGCCATCAAAGCCGCTTCAATCAACACTGTACCACTGCCGCAGAAGGGATCGAGTAAGGTAGTCGGCGCGGCTTTCCAGCCACTGCGAACTAGCATATTCGCCGCGAGATTTTCTTTTAAAGGCGCTTCACCCGTGGTTGAACGGTAACCACGTTGGTGCAGTGATGGGCCAGAAAAATTCATCGCAATGGTAATGACCCCATTGCGAAAATGGGCATCAACTTTAATGTCGGCATCGATACGGGCGACGTTTGGACGGGCATCACCGTCATCACGGAAACGGTCAACAATCGCATCTTTAATCTTTAGCGCACCAAACTGGGTATTGTTAATAAAACCACCCGTGCCATGGAAATCGATACTAAAGGTGTTTCGATTAGAGAAATGTGCTGACCAATCAATGCAGTAGGCTGCATTATATAATTGCTCCGCCGACTCACAGGGGCCCTTATAGATTACCAGTACAATACGGCTGGCTAAACGCGTCCACAGGGTAATGCGATAGGCTAAAGCCAGAGGCGCGGTAAAATAGACACCGGCTACACTTTCTTTAATCTCGGTCGCACCAAATTCTGTCAGTTCTTGGGCTAAGCTATATTCAAAGCCCTTAGGGGCGGCAGCAAAAAAATTAAGCATGGGATAATCAATACGCAGTCAAAATCAAACCGACATTATACCTGCGAAGCCACATAAAAGATAAACAGTTATTAGCCAAAACTCGATTTAGTCAGGTAGTTAATCCACATTTAACCCATTAAAATCCGATATCAAGGTCAATACTGGGTAAATTCCCCGCACTACGCTTTATATTTAAGCATTCGTCCGCTTTTTTAGAATTCCTCCTTGCAATGCCACAGCGCTGCCGTTATAGTCTGCCCCGCTTTGAAGACGGACGCGGGATGGAGCAGCATGGTAGCTCGTCGGGCTCATAACCCGAAGGTCGTTGGTTCAAATCCAGCTCCCGCAACCATTTAAAGCAAATATAAGTAATACAGATAGATATCGGACGCGGGATGGAGCAGCATGGTAGCTCGTCGGGCTCATAACCCGAAGGTCGTCGGTTCAAATCCGGCTCCCGCAACCAATTTAGATGTATACGTTTATAAAAAGAAACAGCTCGTCGGGCTCAACTCTTTATAAACAACGGCGAAGGTCGTCGGTTCAAATCCGGCTCCCGCAACAAATTCTAAGATGACAGAATTAAAACAGTTATCAGCAGCGTTACTCGGACGCGGGATGGAGCAGCATGGTAGCTCGTCGGGCTCATAACCCGAAGGTCGTCGGTTCAAATCCGGCTCCCGCAACCAATTCTAAGATGACAGAATTAAAACAGTGATCAACAGCGTTAATCGGACGCGGGATGGAGCAGCATGGTAGCTCGTCGGGCTCATAACCCGAAGGTCGTTGGTTCAAATCCAGCTCCCGCAACCAATTTAACAATGATAACGACCAGACCAGCATCAGCTGGTTTTTTGTGTACGAAATTTATCGTACTGAGTTTCACCATGCTAGCTCGTCGGGCTCAGCCCCTTATAAACAACAGGCGAAGGTCGTTGGTTCAAATCCGGCTCCCGCAACCAATTTAACAATGATAACGACCAGACCAGCATCAGCTGGTTTTTTTGTGTCCGAAATTTATCGTACTGAGTTTCACCATGCTAGCTTGTCGGGCTCAACCCTTTATAAACAACAGGCGAAGATCGTCGGTTCAAATCCAGCTCCCGCAACCAATTTAACAATGATAACGACCAGACCAGCATCAGCTGGTTTTTTTATGTCCGAAATTTATCGTACTGAGTTTGGCTTGATTTACTCGAATCGTTTATCGAATTAGTTTAGTTACATCCTGAAATGACTGATAAAAACGGAGGCATTAACTCGTAGAAAAATTGCAGTGTTAGCTGATATTTGTACCAACTTCGTCTTAGCCACTTATTGCCGATTGCCTTTGCGGTTGCCGATCTTCACAAACCCCAGTTTAGTATTCATTTTTCGCTCTAAATGCAGCCATAGTCGTTTGCCGCCCAACACGCATTTCTGCTATGATCCGTCGCTGACTAATCATAATTCCACAAATTGGCAGATAATCAGCACTCAAGCTTTATCTTGCGATACCAATCCATCGCCTGCAGGTACAAATATGATTAACCACTTTAGTGTGCTTGGTATCAAACCTAGCGCCAAAGAAGACGACATTAAAAAAGCCTATCGTCGGCTCTCAAACAAGTATCATCCTGATAAGTTGTTAGGTGCCTCTGATGACGAAAAAGAGCAAGCGTCACAGCAACTTGAACGCGTCAAAAAAGCGTATGAAGTCTTGTCCGATCCGAAGCTTAGAAATGCGTTTATCCGAGATTTCAACAATGTGATAGTGACCGACCCCAATGGCGCAATGCGTGAATTATGGGATCAGTTCTACCCTTAATATTTTATTTTTAGCGCCGAATTAACGAGCGGTTAAATCCGCACTTTCTACGCCGAATAAATTATTTCCGCGCTTTATTTCGAGACAAGCCCATGGCCAAAAAACTGAATATCTCACGCATTAATGAGCTTAAGACCAATGCCTACGACAATATCGAGTCCTATGATGACCCGGATACCCCCAAGGCACTGGAACAATTTACCAGTCAAATCAAAAAAGTATTACAAGCCGATCCTAAAATGCTCGAGTCGGTACCCGAGTATTTGCCGGTTGCACTGTATGGCCGAGTCAAATTTCCAAGTGATGCCAAGCTCAAATGGGCCCATTGGATCAATACGGCAACGCAACCTGAGTGGGATGAGTTTAAGGTCACAATCGGCTTTAACAATGCCGATTTGCCATTAGTGCTAGCGGTGCGTGCTTACTCAGAGGATTTACTGATTGAAAGCTGCGCAGTACTGTACTTATTGGAAAACCAAGGCAAAAGTACGCCAGCCCCTAAACGCAGCGCTGATGATTTTGAAGACGAAGACAGTGATTACGCCGACTATTCCGATGACGACGATGATGACGGCGAAGAGGAAGATGGCTACTACGATCAGTACGATGATGAGGACCGCTAATGAACACCAGTCTCATTGAGATAACCGTTGCCGAGATTAAAGAGCTCGCCGATGTCGAGCCAAAACAGGCCAGTAAACGTTTCGAACTCATCGCCACCACAATGAACGATGAGCAATTAGTCGAAGTCATTGAAAAAATGGATATTGTGACACTGACGCAAATCAACAGTCACCACGATATCTCCTGCCCGTCAATTATGTCGGAGCTGATGACACCTGAGCAAATTCGCGACATCGTCTGTCAGCAACCTTTGTATTGGGAAGAAAAAATCAAAAACAATGCCGAAGAACTCATTCAGCATACCTTTGATTTTTTAACTTATTTAATTCGTATTCAAGATAGCGAAGAAAAGCAAACCGCTATTTTAGAGTGCATTGCCGAAGATCCCGCCGGCCTCTTCTATCTGTCTATCCCTTTTATCGAGATGATGCTGGGCGAACGCCACGACGATGAAGACCACTTCAACGATTATTATGACGATGAAGAAGATACTGATACCGTCGGCTATGACAGCCGCGTCGCCAGCGAAGAAGCCCATAGCTTAAGCCTAGATGACCCACGTAGTCTGATGGCATTAATCCATGAGCTGGCACCCGATGTAGAAAAAGCCATTAAAAACCTGCTGCGTAACGAAAGCTCTGGCTGGGAAATGATCATTAACAAATTCGTTAATGAATTAGTTATCCAAGCCAAAGAGAAAAACCAAGTCACGGATGAATACGCAGAAGTGGATGATATGTTTAGCTTTTTAGATTAAGGATCCCTAGATGCAACTGGTACTGCGTGATTTAGACCAAGGCCCATACCTGAGTAAGGTGTTGGCCAAAGGCCAAGCAGACAACACCCTTAGCGGTGAGCAGCTCGCACAAATCAAATCTAAAGCCATTTTGATGAGCCTCAAATTGGCAGATAAGTTCTACAACAAGTACAAGATGCACTTACTGGAACAAGCGGCGCACGATGTGATTGGCGTCGTTAGTCTCGGGTTAATGGAACTATCGAATAAAGATCAACAACAGGCATTGCGTTTATTGCTCACCGCAGATGGTGTGGTCAAATGCTTCCAAAAGGGCTGGAGCATGCTTAGCGTGGTGAGCAAACATAAGCTGGTCAATGGCAAATCACTCTATGGTGATGTAGATAAATTTCTACTGGAACAAGTCTCTACGCCACCAGACGCCGAAGAGTGGCTTGGATATGAGGCCTATCAGGATGCATTAGTCGAGCACCAACGTCAGCAATCGATTGCGGCGCTCATAGCCCAATTTTATGCCCAAACCAGCTACGATCCTTTGGATTTCTTAAATCTAGAGAGCGTATTGGCCGAAGCCGTGCTGTATCGGATGTTGTTTGATAATGCCAAAGTCAGACAAGATTTGAAAAAGCGCATTGCCAAAATCAGCTTGCAGGACGAATGGTTTAGCCTTGAGTATATCGAGCAGCAAACCCAAAAAGCCTTGGCGGAACTCCCCGCGGAGCTGGCCGAGACTATCGGTAAAGATTTGGGGAAAAACTTTGCGCCAGCATTGCTGCGAACACTGCATTTTGCAAAAAGCTACCGTGAGCTGCTGCTCAATGACGCCTCACCTGAGCGTTTAGAAAGATTCGAGCATAAAGAAGGACTCGTCGGTCTACTCGGCTGGCCACTTTATATCGTGCTGTAATCCTTAGCGGGGCGCTAATCAATTAGCGCCCCGTTTTTTATCTGTCGTCTGAATTTGCTTACGCTTCCTTTATCGTCTCGCCACCAGCCGCAATAACAAATACAGGCATAGTTGCATCGGGGCGTAGATAGCCCCAAATCCTGATCCCTTGAGCTTCTTTACTGTAGGGAAGCCGATACTTATGCAGTTGCGCCTCAATATAATCTGTAAAATCCGTGGTCTTTTCCGGCAGCAATCTGCCGCGGTGCTCTCTGTTCAGCGGATCAATTTCAAGCCACTCAATCCTCTCGCAAATAGCGAGTAACTCGTCCCACCACACTGGCGTAAAACCTGGGGTTGGCCCTTCATCCTCCAGCAGCTTATAACGCACATGGGGCACAAACTCTGGTGCCTCATGGAGTGCCTGCTCAAGCTTACGCCATTTAGTAAGGTTCATCACTGAGGTTAATTGATACTGATTGAGGTACGCCAAGGTGTCTGCATTCATTGCGATGAGTGTGCTCCCTGTGAGTAAAAATCCATAAGTGGCGTCATCTTAGCTTAAGCGAGGATGTACTTACAGCGACTTAGCTTGAATTTCAAGCACGCTATAGTCCGTTAATATAGCCAGTTAATATAGTCAATTAAGTAAGTGATGAATTAAGTAAGTGTGTCCCGTCCTAAGATAGGTTGACAGTTTTTAGGCCAGCTCCAGTAGCTGGCCTTTTCTATTGTGCACCTGATTGGGCGTTGCCATATTTAAACTCAGATGCGGTCTCATA
>NZ_JAMDJP010000023.1:0-65458 GCF_023475945.1 Shewanella sp. 8A | reverse complement strand
GAAGGTGTAAGAGCCGTCGGCGTTGATGATTAAACTGCCGCCTTCTAAGGCAACAGTGGTGCCCGCAGTCACGGTATTGCCGTTTACGGTGAAGCTGACAACAGACAAGGTACTGTCGATATCACTGTCATTGCTAAGGACGTTACCGGTGGCAACGGAATCTTCATCTACGGTAATGCTGTCGTTAACGAGCAAGGATGGGGAGTCTGTGGCAATTGACTGTTCGGGAGTGTCGGGTGCAAATGCGGCTAGTGTTTGTCCAGAAGTGCTATAACCTGATGTGGCGAGAGCTTCTGAACCATCACGAGCAAGGCTAACATAGCCAGAGTTACCATCACTGGCTGGTGCATTCCCTGCTGCGGTTTCAGGTAAATTTTTAGTTGGGTCTTCACCTGAAGCAATAAGATCTTGTAATGCTTGAATTTCATCAGGTGTGGCTTCACCTGTCACAGGGGCAACAACCGCAGCAGATGCTGGATTGACTTCTATTTCATTAGACAGCTTGGTGCCATCATCGAAAGTGATTTCATAAGTCGCGTTTTCGCCGATATGGAGAACTGCACCCTTTGGGAGTTGTTCGCCATCCTTAGCGGGTTGATTTGAACCATTAACCTCGACTTCGATTTGCCCTTTAACAAGTTTCAGCAAACCTTTCTTTGTTGTAATGATCGATCCCATAATTAGCTCCCAACAGCCAAAGTGTGTTAATCCGAAGATGCACAAATTCAACAAATATGCTGAATTGTGATACAAGTGGCTAAATTTTAGCTTGGCCGTGTGTGTAAGTCAATCTTTTGACGCGCCGGAATGGCTTGCTATAACTGGATTTTAAGGGGTGGAGTGCGAAAAAATGGCACTTAAAAGTGACAGAACTAGATGTAGTATCTTAAAACGCAAAAGAAACTGCATTTAGTGTCTCTTAACTATCAAAATAAACATATTAATAACAAATTATTCTTAAGATCGGGTTTAATATTTTATAAATGATGTGCGGCAAGTATGTTCAAGGTTGAATGAGGAGGGACCGCAATCCGCCTAATGGATTGCGGTTGATAGAAATTATAGGTTTACTGCCTGACGATAGCTTTGGTTAGCATGACCTTGTTCGCCAAGTTGCTCTTGAATACGTGCTAACGCCAGCCAAGAGCCTTTACTCGGAGCAAGACGACAAACATTCTGCCAGCGGATTTTAGCTTCTTTCATATCCCGGGTTTGTTGGTAGAGTAGCGCTAAACACCGTTGGTAATCAGCATTGTTCTCATGGGTGATTTCATGCTTGAGTAATTGCTTGCGGATCTCTTCGTCATGGGCGGTGACGATCTGTGGTATCACTTCTAACAGTGCTGACTCTGGCGAGCTACGTAGCTTTTTCGAGAGTAATTTAAGCGCTTGGTCTTTACGATTGAAGCGGCATAAGCCCATGGCATAAATCGCTAAAAACTCAGACTGGTTACGTTCATCGCGTGAAAGCCATTGCCAGCATTGTTCTAGGGCTTCTTCCCCTTTTAGACTCGCTGCTTTTAATAGGGCGCAATGGGTTTCAACATTCAGCGTATTTAACTTTGCATCCTCTAAGATCTGGCGTTTCTTCAGTATTGGGAGCAATAGCTTAAGCGCTTCCCAATCTTCCTGGGCGCGATATAACTCGAGGGCGAGTTTCAGCACAGGGGCTTTACTCTTGCTAGTTGGGGCTAACTTATCGAGCTCGGCTCTGGCTAAGGCTAATTCACCTTGTTTAAGTAAATAACGGGTACGAGTGGTTGCTACCGCATTGGCCGTCATAGGCTGCGCTTCTGCGCGGGCAAGATATTGATCTCGTTCGGCAATTTTATTTTGATGTTGAGCAGCACGTGCAGCGGCTAACAAATTTAATGCTGGCAGTTCACCGTTGTCGGCCCCTTTAATCATGGCGCGTTCTGCCGCAGGCCAATCTTCTTCGGCAATCGCGAGTGCGCCCATCAAAGTGTGTTTCTTGGCAGACCGGCGACGCCAATGCTGCGGGATAAAACGGCTACGAAGCAGCAGATTAATCACAGTGATCACTAACCATTCCAGCACTTGGAATAGCGCATAAAACACGATTAACATGACGATGCCAAAAACTAAACTGGTCTCAAGCTGGTAATCACCCGCGGCAATATACACATAGCCAGTATTGCCAACAATCCAGGGGCTGATACACAGGCCTAAAAGTATAATACCAAGAAATATTAATGCCTTAATCATAGCTGCGGTTCCTCTGAAGAGGTGAGTTCACCATAGCTGGTTAACTGTAATAACAGCGGTTTAGCGGCAAAGGATTTTAGCGTAATAGGGTCAAGATCGAGTGTTGCCAACTTGTCGATTTCGGCAATGGCCTCGCTAGTTTGATGCGCTTGAACATCAAAATAGGTTTGGATCCACTGGCGCGCCATCATCAGTGATTGATGATAAGCGGCTCTATCATAGCGATAGAGTGCCAGTTGTGATTGCAGCAGTTTATGGCGGATATTCTCAACCAAATACCATTGTTGCTCTGGAGCAAGTAGGGCTGGCGCATCGGCGGTGCGATGACGAATAGTAATAAAATCTTGAGTCAACGCCTTCCAGGTTTTACTCAGATTGCTTTGCCAATCGTTAAGATCGCCGGAAATGGTCGTATCTTCAGCCGTGCTTGCTTCAGCGTCTGCACGATTTAGCGGCAATTTGTCAAGTTGGTCGATTAAGGCATCGAGTGCTAATACACCACCTTCAATATCCAAACTCTTAATATTGGTGGTCGCCGCAATATCCTTTGCCAATGCCTTACGGATTGGCAGTAATGCGGGGTTGTTCATCGCGGCAATAGTTTCATCCGCGGATTTTAATAAATCGGTTGCCGTGCGCGGATCTTTTTCGAGCCAAAGCTTACGTCCAGCCATGTTTACTAGATATTCGGCTTCTGAGGCCATCCAGTGGGTTGGGCTGCGCTGGGCCAGTTTCTCTAGTCTGTCCTGTAACTGGTTTTGATCTGTGGCAAGCTTAGATAACTCTTGGAAGGTTTTTGCATCTGAGAGTTGTTGTTGCTCAAGTTGTGCAAGACGCTGATTTGGGACGAGTAAAGCCTGTTGCAACTGATCTTGCAGGGCTAGATTTTTCGTCTCTTGCAGTTGAAGCTGTTGCTGCATTTGTTGATATAGCAAATAGCCACCACCTATGGTGCAAACGGTCAAGCCTAAGGCCAGTAGTACACCAAAACGAATAGCCCATGAGCTACGATTCACTTGCACCACTTGGCGAGCAGCTTGGGTCGATTCGGGTTTACTGGCTTGCGACTTAGTGTCGGCAGGTTTGACTTCTTGTTCTTCAGGCTTGCTTGCCTGTGACTCAGAAGCTTGGTTGTGTGGTGCAGCGTCATCGGTATTGACCGATGTGGCGAGAACTGGGATAGCCTGTGACTCTGGGCTTTGGGCGTCGTGCTTGTTGTTATCCATTTAACAGTCCTTAAAATCATGCTACTGCCGAAATTCGAGTAAAATCGGGCTAAATAGCACTTAGAGTTTAAGGGCGTTTAGCACGGCTTTGCTGTTGGCGGCATTGGCATTGGTGACTTGGGTTATACCAAAGGCATGAGCTTGAGCTTCTACTCGGTTACTGGGGACTATGATATGACATGAGCGCAGCCATGCAAATAACTCTTTTGGCACTAGATTAATCAGATTATCCAGTACTTCACCACTCGTCACGACAATAGTATCTATCCCTAAGTCTCGCCAGTGTTGGCTAACCGCTGCGCCATCGAGTGGTGGGCAAGCGCGTTGATAGACTTCCCAATAGCGCAGCTTCGCGCCTCTGGCACTCAGTTGCTCAGCGAGGGCTTCACGACCACCGACACCACGAATGATAGTGATATGTTTGCCTTGGATATGTTGCAGTGCAGGCAATGTCAGCAAGCCTTCTGTTTGCTGACAATCATCCGGTGCTTCGAGAGCTTCAATTCCCTTCTCTTGCAGCGCTTCCCAAGTCGCATGACCTACGGCGAAATAAGGTACGCTTGGCCAGTCTTTAACTTGGGCAGTATCGACTTTAAACGCAGCATCAGCAAAGCTGACGGCATTGGCGCTGATACAGATAACCATATCGACATTAGCGAGTGGATGCGAAGAGTCTGGCGGCAGAGGGGGCGTGGCCTCAACGCAGAGCAGTGGCGTCACGCAGTGTTCGATGCCTCTTTCATTCAAGGCATCGACCATCGACTGATTGCGCCCCTCGGGGCGCGTCAGTAAGACTTTCATCGTCTTAGGCTTTGGCGTAAACAGCGTCGAGGATGCTTTTAGCGCCTTTGCTTAGTAGTTCTTCAGCAAGGGCAACACCGAGTTGCGTCGCTTCGGTCTTTGGACCTGTGATCACGCCTTCGATGATTTCGCTACCATCTGGATTACCAACGAGGCCGCGCAGTGTCATCTCATCACCATCTATTTCGGCAAAGGCGCCAATAGGAACTTGGCAACCACCTTCGAGGCGAGTATTCATGGCGCGCTCGGCGATGACTCGGTAGCGCGTTTCTAAGTGTTCTAATGGTGCCAATAATGCTTTAACGCGTTCATCGTTAGTGCGGCATTCAATACCGACAGCACCTTGACCGTTTGCGGGTAAGGATTCTTCCGCAGAAATAAAGCTGGCAATACGTTCTGATAATTTCAGGCGAATTAAACCCGCCGCAGCCAGGATAATCGCATCGTATTCGCCGTTATCGAGTTTCGCGAGGCGAGTACCCACGTTGCCACGCAGATCTTTGATAATCAGGTCTGGGCGTGAGGCGCGCAGTTGGCACTGACGGCGTAGGCTTGAGGTGCCTACCGTGGCACCGAGTGGCAGCTCACTGATTGACTTATAAAGGTTAGACACAAAGGCATCGCGTGGATCTTCGCGTTCACAAATCACTTCCAACCCTAAGCCTTCGGGGAAATCTACTGGCACGTCTTTCATCGAGTGTACGGCGATATCGGCTTGGTCTTCGAGCATAGCGACTTCGAGTTCTTTCACAAACAAGCCTTTACCACCAACTTTCGCTAATGGCGTGTCTAAGATAACATCGCCCTTAGTGCTCATTGGCAATAGCTCCACCACAATTCCTGGGTGAACGCGTTCTAATTCTGCTTTAACAAATTCAGCTTGCCACATGGCCAGCGGACTCTTGCGGGTAGCGATACGTATGCGGTTTTCAGACATGCCTAGTTTCCATCCGAGATCTTAGTTGCGCCAATGCTAACATTGGCTATTCGCGAATGTAAGGAAGCCGTATCGATTCTTTGAAGTCGGCGGTGTTCTAAATAGTACAAAAGTGTGATGGACATCTCATTTGGTTGCTCAGCTTTGCAAAAGTGTTAACATGAGCACACTTCTCAATTGTGCTTAAGTGTCGTGTTCTAGGATGGATCAGCAAGGCCAGTTTCCTGATATTGCAGAAAGACTTAATCAGGTTCGTATTGCACGGGCCTTAGCCTTGTTGTCTCCGTTGCAAAAGCATTTGTTCCGTTTGATCCCCTTTTTACTTCAACAGAATAGCGTTCAGTATCCAGGATACGTTGATCCTAATACGCCTTGCGGTATTTATGGTTACAAAGCGGGCTCAATAGAAGCCCAGGCTTGTGATGTGTTTACGCTGCCTTTTATACCTAATGACATGGATTGTTATGCCTTCGAAGGGATATATGCCATGGGCAGTACAGCTAGCTTTGGTCAGAATGCAAAAAGTGATGTGGATGTGTGGCTAGTCCATCATGAGGATTTGTGTGATGACGACTTAGCCTTGGTTAAATTAAAAACGGAACGACTAACCGCTTGGTTTGCAGAGTATCAGTTTGAGGTGAATTTTTACTTGGTTCATCCACTGCAATTTTGTGGTGATATCTCACAGCGTACCGGTTGCCAGTCTTCTATGGCTCATGAGCACAGTGGCAGTACGCAGCATTGGCTGTTGCTTGAGGAGTTTTATCGCAGCCAAATTCGCTTGGCGGGTAAAACTATTGCATGGTGGCCTGATGCTAAGCTCAATCCTGAATTGCTATATCTTGGTAATGTGCACGAGTTACCGGCAAGCGAGTATTTTGGTGCCTCGCTTTGGCAGCTTTATAAAGGCTTAAATAAGCCGCATAAAGCGTTGATTAAAGTACTTTTGCTTGAGGCTTATGCCAGTGAGTATCCCCATTCTCAGTTACTGTGTGACCGGCTTTGGCAAAAGACCTTAGCAGGGGATTTTTCTACTGCTAACGATGCTTATTATGCAATTTATGAGGCGATTGAAGCCTATTTATTAAAGCAGAATGATAGTCGTCGGCTGGAAATTGTGCGCCGCTGTTTTTATCTAAAATGTGGCGTGTTCTTAAGTGTGTCTGACCAAGGTAAAGATTGGCGCTATGCCAAAATGCAAAAGTTGGTGCAAGAGTGGCAGTGGCCCAACAGTTTAATTACTACCTTAGATGATTGTGAGCATTGGCATAGTGGCCAGCTCAATTGGTTTAATGAGCAGCTTAATGAATTGCTGCTAGCGAGTTATCAAACCTTACTGCGTTTCGCCTCCACCCATGAGCTAAACGAAGGACTCAGGATTGAAGAGTTGGGGATGCTCACTCGCAAACTACATACTTACTTTAGCCAAGATGAAGACCAAATCGCCAAGCTGAATTTGCTCTGGAGCCACTCGGTTGCTGAATCTGAAGTAACCATGGTGTCCAGTAACAAGGAAAATCAATATTACCTCTACCGCCAGGGGCCAAAGCCGCAGAATCTGTTAGGTGAATCTGCTATTTGCAAAGGGAAAAGCCCGTCAGCGCTGATGATTTGGGCTTGCTTAAATGGGGTATCGACGCCAGAAACCAAATGGTATGAGTTTGGCCAGAGTAAGATTAAATCCCGAAGGTTGACCGACGCTTCAAAACGATTACTTAATTTTATCGATCATGATTGGCGGGTCTCAAAGCTTGACCTATGTCAGCCTTGGCATTTTAGAAAACTCATTTTTATCCTAAACCTCGACTGTGATCCTACTATCCATTGGCAAGGGCAAGAGATGATAGTCGATGTCATGAATGCCAACGTGTTTCATTGGGTCGTAAGCAGGAAAATATGCTCGGCGCCCTCGATGCTATTTGCCTTAATAGTTGGGGGGAGTGGCAGTGTCATCGTTTTGAGGGCGAAACCGCAGTATTGCAGGCACTCGCGTTTGTCACACCAGGGCTAAGGCGAGCGACTCATCCCGTGGATATGGATGTGATTAGCTGTTCGCAAAAGCTCAGGCCACAACTTAAGTTAGCGGTGAAAAACTTGCTTAAACAAACGGTGCGACTCTGCCAACAGGTGCAACAATCGAGCACCTTAGTACAGCCGCTGCAGATTAGTCATACCCGTTACGGGATCTTTTTTAATCCTTTGGGGATGGCCTATCAGGACTTGAGTGATGCCAAATCTTTTTATCAGCAACTTGCTCGTAGTCATTTAGTACAATTGCCTCGGCCAGAGTTGGGGGATGACCCTTTTTCGAGTATGCCGAAAATCATTCAAAACTTTGCCGCCAAGGGAGCGATCCAGTATTTTCTGCGGCAACGCACCGATAGCTTAGATGTGTTTATTCTCGATGAGGAAAATCAGCTGAGTCATTATGTGCAGTCTGGTTCAGATATGAGCGAACTGGTCAACAAAGTGAGCCATCACTATGTGTTTGATGAATTTTATGCATCAAAAGCACGGTTTAATATTCCGCAGTTTTTCCATTTAGTACGGGTGGCGGGTGAGCTAACCGTGATGCCCTTTGGGGTGGATATCAATAACGCCAATGTGGAGTTTTAGCGGGAGCGACCTCCCGCTTAGGAATAAAGCCGCGGCTTAGGAGAGGCTGAGTTCGATACCGCTTTGGCGTAGAATCGAGTCCTGCACAAAGGGCATAAACTCGCCGCCATTACGACCATCAAGCCATTTCCCCTCTACATAGCCAAAGTGATAGCCACCAAAACGCGTTGCTACCCAAATTTCATGCAAAGGTTCCTGTTTGTTGATTACGATTTTCGAACCATCGACAAATTCTAGCTGTAACACGTTACCACTGGCATCAATATCCACATCGGCATCTTGTTCATCAATTGCGGTTTCGATAGCGGTCTCTATCGCTTGGAACATGTCATCGGCGAGCTGGTGAAATTCTGTATCTGTCATGGCCATGCATTTCTGTCCTTTGCTTTCGTCAAGATGGGTGCGATTATAAGACGATTAGACACTAGATGCACAGATGTTGAGAAAAATGAGACTGTTTTTATTGTTATTGATTGGTAGCCTATTCATTACGGCCTGTGGTCAAAAAGGCCCCCTGTATAAATCCTCTCCAGTAGAGGCGACTCAGTCTAAAAAAAATAAGCCAGCTAAGCGTGATGCTACGCCTGTACAAGCCGCGGAGCCTCAAGCTGAAACTGAAAAAACACAATAATAATCAGCATAATTACTACAAAGCGCAGTAAGGAATCGGACATTGGATCACTTTCTCTACCAAGATAATACCCTGTACGCAGAAGGCTGTCGGGTCAATGATTTAGCCCAGCAGTATGGCACGCCACTGTATATCTATTCCCGTGCGACGCTCGAGCGTCACTGGCATGCCTTTAATAATGCAGTTGCCGACCATCCACATATAGTGTGTTACGCGGTGAAAGCCAACTCGAACTTAGCCGTACTGAACGTATTGGCTCGTTTAGGTAGTGGTTTTGATATTGTCTCGGGCGGCGAGTTAGCGCGGGTGATTGAAGCCGGTGGTGACCCTGCCAAAGTGGTGTTTTCGGGCGTGGGTAAAACCGTTGCCGAAATGGAGCAGGCATTAAATCTTGGTATCTACTGCTTTAACGTTGAATCGAGCGCTGAGCTTGAACAACTTAACGATGTTGCCGGCCGCTTAGGTAAAGTTGCTCCAGTGTCACTGCGGGTGAATCCCGATGTCGATGCCGGTACGCATCCTTATATTTCGACGGGTCTTAAAGAAAATAAATTCGGTATCGCCATGGATGAGGCCGAAGTTGTATTTGCTCGCGCCCATGCGCTGCCGCATTTGCAGGTAAAAGGGGTTGATTGCCATATCGGCTCACAGCTCACTGAAATTCAGCCGTTTCTCGATGCAATGGACAGAATGCTATCGCTCATTGACCGCCTAGCCGAGCAAGGGATAGTGATTGAGCACTTTGATGTCGGTGGCGGTTTAGGGGTGACCTATGATGATGAAACGCCACCGCATCCTGATGTGTACGCCGCTGCACTGCTCAAGCGTTTAGGTCATCGCAAGCTCAAACTGATTTTCGAACCGGGCCGTGCGATTGCTGCCAATGCGGGGATTTTCGTGACTCAGGTGCTGTATCTTAAAGAAAACAGCGATAAGCGTTTTGCGATTGTTGATGGCGCGATGAACGACTTAATTCGGCCCGCACTCTATAGTGCATGGCAAAATATCATTCCGGTGAATCCACGGGATGAAGATACGCAAGTATTTGATATTGTAGGGCCAGTGTGCGAAACCGGTGACTTTTTAGGTAAGGACAGACAACTCGCGATTGCGGCGGGGGATTTACTGGTTGTGCGCTCCAGTGGTGCTTACGGTTTTGCCATGGCGTCGAACTATAATACTCGTCCGCGTGCGGCCGAGGTCATGGTGGATGGCGATAAGGCTTATCTGGTGCGAGAGCGAGAAAAATTAGCGCAGCTCTGGCAAGGTGAGCAGCTCCTGCCGTAAACTAGAAAATTATATTGATTCAGGCGCTTGGCTAGTTATCGCGGCGCCTAGGCTTAAAGGATAAGTATCTTGATCCAATTCACTAAGATGCACGGACTTGGCAACGATTTTATGGTGGTCGATGGTGTCACGCAGAACGTGTTCTTTTCGCCTGAGCAGATCCGCCGTTTAGCTGACCGTAACTTTGGCATCGGTTTCGACCAACTCTTGCTAGTTGAGCCACCCTATGATCCCGACCTCGACTTTCACTATCGCATCTTTAATGCCGACGGTGGTGAGGTCGAAAACTGCGGCAATGGTGCCCGTTGCTTTGCGCGCTTTGTCCGTAATAAAGGGCTGACGAATAAGAATAAAATTCGTGTAAGTACCTCTGCGGGTAAGATGACTCTGCGCCTTGAGCGCGATGGTACTGTCACTGTGAATATGGGCGTGCCCGTGCTCGAACCTAGCCAAATCCCCTTTAAAGCCAAAAAGGCCGAAAAAACCTATCTACTGCAAACACCGCAACAAACCTTTTTGTGTGGCGCGGCCTCCATGGGCAATCCCCATTGCGTGCTCGATGTGGAAGATGTTGCCAGCGCTAATGTTGCCGAAATCGGGGCGCTACTCACCAAGCATGAGCGATTCCCGCGCGGGGTAAACGTTGGTTTTATGCAGGTGGTGAACTCGGGTCATATCAAGCTTAGAGTTTACGAACGTGGTGCGGCTGAGACTTTAGCCTGCGGCACAGGTGCTTGTGCTGCCGTGGTAGTCGGACAAATTCAAGGTAAACTCGATCAACAAGTACAAGTGGATTTACCGGGCGGCAGCTTAACCATCAATTGGGAAGGTGAAGGCAAACCGCTGTGGATGACGGGCCCAGCGCAGCACGTTTATGATGGACAAATTCAGTTATGACCGAGCCTTTGATGCCGCAGACCAATCTTCCCTTTGATGAGTTGATTATTCGCGAATATCTACTCGATAATCCTGACTTTTTTAATCGGTATCCCGAGCTGTTATTGGCGATGCGTTTACCCCATTTGGAGCGTGGTGCTATTTCCTTAGTCGAACGACGTCAAGAGTTGTTGCGCCTGCGGGTTGGGCAACTCGAAGAAGAAATCACCAGTTTACTGGCCATGGCTGCACGTAATGAAAAGATATTCCGATTTAATACTGAACTGTCTTTTAAGCTACTAAATTGCGTTAACTTAGAATCCCTTAAAGAAGTGCTGGCTGATAATTTAAAGGCGCAGTTTAATTTTACCCATGTGCGTC
Organism: Shewanella sp. 8A; assembly: GCF_023475945.1. Classification (NCBI taxonomy): domain Bacteria; kingdom Pseudomonadati; phylum Pseudomonadota; class Gammaproteobacteria; order Alteromonadales; family Shewanellaceae; genus Shewanella; species Shewanella sp. 8A. Next base: position 54,477 of record NZ_JAMDJP010000023.1, on the reverse strand, counting down.
TTATCAGTGTGTTAGAGGCCGATATTGAGATGAAGGCGATTTGGGCGCAGCGTTTACGCAAGAATTACTATTTTGGTCGTCTGACACAACAAGAGGCGAAACGCTTATTTGGCAGTGAGGTCGGCTCGGTGGCATTAGTTAAATTAGCTGATGATATTCCTGTCATTTTTGCAGTTGCCAGCCACGATGCCACCCATTTTCATCCCGATATGGACAATATGCTGCTCGAGCAACTTCGGCGATTGCTGGCACATATGCTCGCCAAACTCTAAGCCCCGATGAGGAGTCCAATATGAACTCGCCAGCTAATGATATGCCCGCGCGTTGTCACTCCTATTTACAGCAATTTGAAACCTATATGCAGTCTGAACGTCAGTTATCGGCGCATACGGTTCGCAATTATATGTACGAGTTGCAGCGGGGAAGCGAGTTACTGCCCGAAGGTGTTGATCTGCTTAATGTTGGGCGTGAGCATTGGCAACAAGTGCTTGCTAAGTTGCACCGCAAGGGACTGAGTCCGCGCTCGCTGTCATTATGGTTATCGGCAGTAAAACAGTGGGGAGAGTTTTTACTGCGCGCAGGCGTGATAGAACTCAATCCTGCTAAGGGACTGAGTGCGCCCAAGCAAGCTAAGCCTTTACCGAAAAATATCGATGTCGATTCCCTCACACATTTACTTGAGATTGAAGGCAATGATCCGCTAACACTGCGTGATAAAGCCATTATGGAGCTATGCTATTCCAGCGGGTTACGTTTAGCAGAACTCGCAGCGCTCGATTTATCCAGTGTGCAATATGATCAGCGTGAAGTGCGGGTATTAGGTAAGGGCAACAAGGAGCGTATCGTCCCCGTTGGTCGTTATGCTATTGATGCCTTAGGCGCTTGGCTTGAGTGCCGCAGGCAAATCCCCTGTGAAGATAACGCATTATTTGTCACCGAAAAGGGCAAGCGTTTATCCCATCGCAGCATTCAGGCGCGCATGAGCAAATGGGGGCAGGAACAGGCACTTTCTATGCGGGTGCATCCCCATAAGCTGCGCCATTCTTTTGCCACACATATGCTGGAATCCAGTGCCGATTTACGGGCGGTGCAGGAATTATTAGGCCACGAAAACCTGTCGACCACGCAAATTTATACCAGTTTAGATTTCCAACACTTAGCTAAGGTGTATGATAACGCCCATCCTAGAGCGAAAAAACAACAGGATAAATAATGCGTTGTTATCTTAGACCCCAGAATATTCGTGCGATTAGCTTCGATCTCGACGATACCCTATACGATAACGAACCCCACATTCTCAATGCCGAAGCTGAGTTAATGCAGTTTTTGCATCAGGCTTATCCGCTGACTCAAGCTTGGCAACCGCAGCAATGGCGACTGCTCAAGTTACAACTACTACAGCAAAATCCGGCCCTCGCCCATGACACCTCGGCGGCGCGAATTGCGACTCTGCATAAAGGCCTTTTACTGCTCGGTTATAGTGAGCCTGAGGCAAAACGTGGCGCGCAGGAAGGTTTAGCTTGTTTTTATTTTCATCGAAGCCATTTTCAGGTTTCAGACGACGTCTTGGCGCTGCTCACGCGTTTATCGGTCCATTTTAGGCTGATTGGCATCACTAATGGTAATGTGGACGCACAGCGTATCGGCTTAAGTAATGTGTTTGAATTTGTGCTGCATCCTGGTAGTGGTGTAAGGATGAAGCCTGCTAAAGATATGTTTTCACAGGCCTGTGAAAGGTTAGATATCGGCTTAGATCAACTGCTGCACGTTGGCGATAGTATGAATGCCGATGTTCGCGGTGCGCGTTTAGCGGGATGTCAGTCTGTCTGGTTAAATCCCAGTTTTGGCCGTGTGGCATCGTTACCGATTGCTGCACTCTTACCCCATATGGAGATTGCCACTCTCGATTCATTACAGGAAATGTTATTGCCTTAAAAGAATAGCAGCCTATTTAAAGTGATAGGGATCAAGGATTGGCATATCGTTTTGCCGTAGAGTATTAGCATTTGTTTAACTCAGTTGTTACGCCCTCACTAACAAGGAACTGCTATGGTGCGTTTATGTCTGTTGCTCCTCTTGAGTCTATCGTTTATAGCCCCTGCGTCGGCGCACGAAATCCACTCCGGTGGTGGTTTTATGGCGGGCTTTAATCATCCCGTTTTAGGTTTTGACCATCTCCTTGCCATGTTAAGTGTGGGCATGCTCAGTACGCAGCTCGGTGGTCGCGCGATTTGGACTGTGCCCTTAGCCTTTGTGTGTTTTATGTTGGTTGGTGGAATACTGGGGCTTTATGCCATTCCGGTGCCCTTTGTTGAAATTGGCATTGCTTTGTCAGTACTGTTGCTTGGGTTAGCGATTGCCTTTGACCGCCAATTACCGCTGTTGTTTGCTATGGCATTTGTCGGCGTGTTTGCGATTTTCCACGGTCATGCCCACGGCATGGAAATGCCTGAACTTGCCAGCCCAGTTCTTTACGCCTTTGGTTTCTTATTTGGTACTGCGGTTATCCATTTAGGTGGCGTTATGCTAGGGCTAGGCATGCAGCGCGTCACTGGGCAACGCAGCTTAATGCGCGTATCTGGCGTGGCAATTGCCGCCATGGGAGGCTATTTACTCGCTGGTTTTTAGAAAAAGCACTACCGCGCCTTTATCAGCTTATTGCAGTGATGGGCGCGGCGTAGCATTTGTGTAACCTGTCTCCGGCTGGCATGCATGTCGGCATCTCCAACCCGAAAATAAGTCCCCATATAAGCATCGGTGCCTATAAATACTGGCTTTAGGTGCTCTGGCGCGAGTGGCACGCGAATCCTTATCAGCTTTTTATTCATAATTTCAATCAGCTGCACATCAGATATCGCTAAAATATTACAGCTTATCCGGCTAGGGTCATCGAGGATTTCCCAAAATTCCTGTAATACGGGTAGCGGATTAGGGATGCCTTCAATGGTGAAATGGCCACGATCTTCGCGTACCCCAAGAATAATCTCTCCGCCTAAGGTGTTGGCGAAGGAGCTATAGGTTGCCCAAATATCTTCAGGTAATTGACCTTGACCATCACGGCCTCTTGCGAGTTTAAATTCTACTTGGGCTGATTCGTGTAGAGAAGCAATATCATCGAGTGCGAATGTTGGGTATGTCATGGCGGCTTATCCTTGCAAGGCACACCACTTTTTGTAACACGCCAAAATCACAAAGGCCAGCAGTTGTGCTGACCTTGGTGGTTAATCAATCTTGTTTATTAGGCGAGTTGCAGCGCCTTAGGGAAGAGAATGTTGTTTTCTAAATGAATGTGTCTATGCAGGTCTGCCTCAAATTCTGCGAGCGTTGCATAACAAACCCGCCAAGTAGTACAGGCATATTCGGGAGGCGTAAAGTCGTTGGTTAACTCATGTAGCTTTTGTAAAATCAATCCTGCTTCTTCGTGCTCGTGTTGCATTGCATTGATAGGGTTACCTATATGACCAAAACAACCCTGCACTTGCTCGCCTTGACTCATCGCCCGAATCGCAGGAAAGAGGATATTTTCTTCCTTCATCAAATGCGGCATTAAATCTTCTATCAACGCACGAACCCAACCTGCAAATGGAACAATTTCAGCATAATGCTCGCCATGGGCGCGTACCATCTTTTCTGAGTATTCCAGCAATAACGGTGCTTTAGCGCGGACATATTGGTGGTGTGTACGCTCAATATAATCAATTAGTTGCTCAAGTGGTAGTTGATTAAGTTCATCTTCTTTAGCACCTGAATATGTCATGTACTCTAATGCGGCGGCGACTTTATTTGGGTCGGCTTGCGCTCGCTCACAGGCACTGATCAGTGCTCGACCACCGCCACAGCAGAAATCGATACCAAATTGGCTAAACACATGGGCGCGGCGAAAATCCTCCGCGACCAGCTCGCCTACTTTACGCTCAAGCCATGGGGATAAAGGGGCTGATGGTTGTTCAACGTGAGACGCTGACGAAAAGCTAGTTGATGACATTGCAACACTCCAAAGCACAAATAATTTACATGCATATTATTTACAGCTTTATTGTGATGCAATAAATCTTGACTAATTTAGTCAGGATTTGCTGCGGCTGTCACATTAAATTGCCTGAATTATTCCCAAAGGAGTAGGGGGTAGAGGCTGATGAAGACGAGTCGACGTTTTATCTAATTAGTATTTTTTTGGAACTTTGTAGCGTATTGAATTTACCATTCTTTGCGTATCATCTAAGGCTCATCGAATATTAAGTATTTGATAATAAATGAAACTACAAAGATGCTTTCAATGCCCTAAGAGTAGGGCATTAAAAGCAGATTGCTGAAGGAATGAGGAGATTATTCCACGTTTTGGATCTGAATGTTTTTATTTTCAATAAAACCATTATTTAACAATGGCTAGTGTGCGCTACTTCTTGGTAATTCGCATTGATACCCACCGATATACCCACCAGTTGAAAATGGCTAGGGTGAATTCCTAGATTAGCCGTTTGGGAATGAAATAAGCCAAATTACTGTTGATTCTTAGCTTTTTGTATCATCAACTTTATTTGCATTTAGTTTGCTGAGTTTTTCCGTTAGCTGTCGGTATTTTTTTTGTTCATCTTTACTGAAAAGGCTAGATGTTCTTTCAATGAGATCAAGTAACTCGTTGCAGTATTTGGTTAAGTTTTTGACATTATTAGATAATATATCAATTTGCTGATCTTTTTCTTCATTGCTTTTATGGAGCATAAGAAAACGATCAATAGGTGGTGTTTTTAGCGCTTGTTTGGCGGCTTTTGCTACTTCCTTTTTTTCCTTTTCGGTGCTTTTTGCAATCTTTTTTTGTTCTATTAAATTTTGGAAGTTGTTATCAATCAGGTTTTCTAGGACTTGACTCAGTGGCAAGTCCGCATCGACTGCCAATTTTCTGAGTTGAGAATGATGCTGCATAGAAATTGGGTAGGTAATTGATACTTTGCCATTTTTCTTGTTTTCCTGTCTCTGAATGACACTCCGCCAAGCATCCTTCATATTGCGGACCAATAATAACTCATTGCCATAATGCTCTTTGTACTGCCCAAGTCCAATTTCGAACGAGACTTTATCGAGTGATTTGTTTGCTCCCGAGGTTTGATCAACTGTATAGGGAAGTATTATTTTCTTTTCTAAAAAGTAACCCTCAGCCCACCTGACCATATCCACGTTCTTGAAGTCTATCCAATCGAATGGACCTTTAGTCTGAGCCATAGATTACCTCTTATAAAACGTCAATTTAGATTATGAAGTCATAACAGTAGCTTTTTCTAATAAACATTACTTAGTTTAGTACTCAAACCTTTACTTAATTTGATAACTAAATCATGCTACTTTGTCAATGTCTTAATTGATTGCTTAATTGCGTGACTTGGTCACATACTCTGTTTAATAGGTACTTTTTACGCTACTAAAGTCAGTTTTTGTTTAAGTTAACGAGGTGAAAATGTACCTAAATGCAATCAGTATTGAATTATCTTTACCTAAAGAAAACCACCTTGTACAAGGTGGTTATTTGGGTCGTCTTATTGCAAAACCTGAACTGAAATTCTTTTTTATCAGACTGATACATCAATATGGTATCGATGAAATTAGTGGCTTTAGTATTGAGGCGTTAGCTAAGGCTTTAGGCGTTTCTAAGAACACTTTCGTTGATGGGATGTCATTGCTATGCCGGATTGGCTTTTATCGAAAATCGTTGACTAAGGCTATAAGCACTTCAGGGAAAGGACGCCCAGCTTGCGTGTATAGTCCAACAGATAAACTCAATGAAGAGTTGCAGCGAGAAGATTTTGAATGTAACTGGAAGGTATTGATTGAGGATTTATTGGTTGATTGTGGTGACACTCAAGAAGGCCTGCGACATCCATTAAAGTTAGCTAATCGATTACTACTCATTACTTTTTTAATGCATGCCGATGAGTTTGGTGAAGTGCGTACGCTTGGATATGCACAGTTGTATAAACTTACTGGTATGTCCAAGCAACAGCTGGCCTCACAACGGAAAAACTTAATCAGCCTTGGCTACATAAATCACTACCAGCCAGGTACACCAAAGATAACTAAGAAACGAAGACGACAAAGTAAGAGTTGCTACTTCATAAATACCAGCCCTACAAAATATCCTCCGATTGGCACTAAACCCGCACGTCATATAGCCTTGATGAACCAATGGGAGTTGAATCCATATAGGTTGTTACAAGCTGCGGCAGAAATTGAAATAGCTAAGCAAATATTTTTATCTATGGAGGAGAATGTTGATGGCGATAAAGTTTTCGCTGAATTAGAGTACGTTGAAGCACAAAGACGATTCAGCGTCATTGTCAGTCTTGATAATGCATGGAAGTGTTCTAGATATTTCTATAAAAAATTTTCTACAAAACAGGAGGTGAAAACTCTAGACTTGCAAGTAATTTCATATGCGTCTTTAATGCTAACCAAACATTGGGATCTGTTTTCAAGAAAAAATCTGCATTACAGTGAGCTTACGATTGTGTCTAGCCTCGAGCAGCAGGTGTATGATTATTTCTTACGAGAAGAGATGATGCTGGAAAGCTTTTTACTCAAAAATGTGCAGCTAAGTGCAGAGGAATTGGCAAAGGTAATTTCCGACACACTCATTAGCATCAGTTTTGGGTTAGCAAAATTTGTTTATCGAGAATTGACTGAATTTGTAGAACACAAACCTTCAGGCATCATTTGCAACCTAACTATTTGTCCCATGACGTATGTTTCTCCAACCATGCACATGCCAATCAATGTGCTACTTGCTGAGAAATAGCAAGCAAACGGGAGATCTTAATAATTTAACTGTCGAGCGATATGAGATCCCATCGCCCTTGCTCGCCCGATCTGCTGCTCAATGATTGACGGGGATTTCAGTTATTGCGATTGTCTGTTTGTTAATACTATTAGTCTGTAGTTATACCTATCACTCAGTAGTATTCCTCCATCAGTATCTCTAACACTATCTACCCATGAACATACAGCGTTAGCTGCCATCATAGGCGAGCTAACTTTTGCTTTTTATATCAAGCACTTTTTGGCTTTTGAGTAATAAATTACACAGACCATATACGTTATGTAACTTAACCAATATGGGAACTCAACATGTCAAAACGTCATACCTCTAACACTAACCTTACCGTCATCAGCAATGGCCAATACCAAGGCTTCAAAGTTTATCCTAGGCTACTAAGCGCTGAATACTTAGATGCAATTTTACAGACCTTACAAGCAGCTATGAATGAGCACCCTCGTACCTTCATGGTGCGGTTTGATTTGCATCTACCACAGCTTAACTTTCTCGACTCACCTGTAGTTTATGATTCAACGGTAATCAGCAAGTTCTTTAAATCTCTGGATGCAAAAATCCAGCATAATAGGTTAATCAAGGGCCGTGAGGGTAAGCGGGTGCATCCTTGTACTCTGCGTTATATTTGGGCAAGGGAGCGAGCATGTGCCGATACAGACCATTACCATATCGCAATCTTCCTCAATAACGATGCTTATAACCATCTCGGTAATTACAATCGAAGTGGTCAAAACTTGAGTACTAAGATTGTTGAAGCCTGGGCCAGTGCCTTGGGATTAGATGATTACAGTACTCGGCATTTAGTCCATTTCCCTGAGGATACGCCAGTTTACTATCTTAATCGTAATGCACCGAATTATCCTCAAACCTTTGCGAGTGCTTTCTTTCGCTTGAGCTATCTGGCCAAGTTAGAGACTAAGCATTATGGCGATAGAACACGTTCATTCGGTTGTAGCCGTATTTAGGTGACAGAGTGATTAGCTTACTTAGCGCTAAGTGCGGTTGCTAGTGGGGTGAGTTAAAATAATGGAGTAAAGGGCAAGGGATTAAGGTCCCTTGCTTTTGTGCTCATAGTAGAGCAGTAGCGATATTCACAATGCAGACTTGATGACATAGTCCATTGGGGTAATCCGTAACTGATTCAGCCGTTTCAGTAACCGGCTTCTTTTTGGTGGCGTATACACAACACTGTCAATCGTTCACCGCCATCATACTGGTACATTGCCAGATAGCCTGTACCACCAAAGTCGATCAGCAGTTCCCTAAAGCTAAAGTCATTGTCATCGATAGGCCGACCAATGTCTGGATAGCTTTCCAGTTTTCTAATGGTATTGATTATGGCGCTGGCAGCCCGTTGTGCGGCAGGGGGATTTTTACTGCGAAGAAACTCACGTAAGCGTTCTAAATCACGTAATGCAGTGGCAGTGAAGACTATTTGTGGCATGTAGGGGCTGCCTGTTCATTTTCACTTCCCCAGGACTCCAGCCAACTCACCACTTCGTCACCGGTGACATGCAAGCCTGATGTCTGGTGTTCTTCCCATGCGCGTAACGCTTCTTGCTGCAAAGCTTCGCGTTTCTCTTCTCTCTCAACGTATTCACGGATCGCTTCACGCATCATCCAGTGTGATGAACGTTTACGAGTTTCGGCTAAATGCTCGACTCTGGCTTTCATATCAGCATCTAATTTAACCGACACGGGTTTGATTGTGCTCATCTGTGACTCCATAGGTAATGCTTAGTACTACTAGGTAATACCTTAGCATAACGTGGTACAAAAAAATAATGTTTACACGGTTTACTTGTCTGCTCGAGCAACGCCATAAAGCTCAAGGATGATAGAAGATAGTTTGTATCGCTTAACTGGGCACTAATGTTACGCCGTCATCACGCTAATCTTCAACGTAATCGCAATAAGGATAAAAACGATAGCGGCGGCATGCCGCTTCGTTTATAGGTTTGGCTAATGGCTGACTGAGTACTCTCAATATTGCAGGTGAAACATCATGATCTTAACCAATGCCATGCATCGGCTATCAGCCCAGCACCGGCTTTTACGCCATTGATGCCCACTTCTGCTGTCGTCAACACGGTGTTTAAGCCAGTTTCTACACTGCCGGTGACGAGTTTGATCCCCGCATCGGTAATCTCTCCTTGGCGTAAGCAAGCATAACTTTCACCTAGAGTTTGGCTGGTGCCTTTTAGTAAGCATTCTGCAGGCTTAGCGACAAGATCTCCAGGCGTGCCTAGCAGCGTGTTAACGTTATCGGGTAGCCCTAGGTATTCACCAGTCATTTTGATGGCGGTAGAGGCTAACACGACGTTTGCGACAGTCCCCGTGGCCAGCTTTGACGCAGTACTTCCCAGTAAGCCTGCTCTGGCAGAGCCTTGCAGCGCAACGTGAGTGAGATTACTCACTTGGCTGGAGGTACTGGTTCCCGCTAAGCATTCATTAACGAAGTGCTCGCAATTATTGGTAGCTACGCCGTATGGACTGTGACCCAGCTGACTGCGTGCAAGTTCAATGGCCTGATGGGGAAACTGCGTGGACTTTTTCACTCTAACGCTATGGCCACCAGCAAATTGCTGCAGATCGATTTCTTCAATGATGCCCTGTTTAGATAAGTGGATCACATTGCCATGACCCACATACAGGCCATGGTGTTCGGTTAAGCCAAGCGGATCGATATTGGTGACCAGATGATCTCCGGGTTGAAATGTATACATGGTATGGACTCCAAGTAAAATAACGCAGATAACCTTAGGACGCATCTGCTAATGGGTTGCATCGGGTGAAATGGACGTGCTGATTGACTCAGATTTCCAGCTCGACAAAGTCCTTATCGACTTGCTGCTGAGTAATGCCGATATAACGCAGGGTGACCGCTTCCGATTGATGCCGCAGCATGCGCATCACCCGGCCAATGTCTTTGCAGGCTTGATACAGGTGATAGCCGCGGGTTTTACGCATCGAGTGGGTGCCCAGGGCTAACTTGATATCGTCACCGACAAAGGCAAACGCTTTGGCGACTGCACGCCGTGTCAGTGGTTTCGCGGGGGCCTGCCGGTCTTTGGCTTGGCTCGAGCGGTGGGATTGGAACAGGTAGATATGTTCAGGGTGACGCTGGTGAATAGTCTCAATCAATGCCAACGTCTTAGGGTTGAGTTTGATGCTGGCGCGTTTACCGGTCTTCTGCTCAATGATATTTAAGCGGTCGCCGTCGATATCGCTGAACTTGATGGCCAGTAAGTCAGAGATCCTAAGGGCCAGGTTAAGGCCGATATTCCAGACATCGGCCATCTGCTGACCAAAGTGACGTTCGAGCAGGTAACTGATAAGCTTGATGGTGTCGCGGTTCTTGACCGCCTCGACTTCGTTCATGCTGGGTTCCCTCAATTAGCTATGTGATGAATGTGGGCACCAGCACATCGCAAACCCGCATCGGGCCTGCATTGCTTGGTGCCCAAAATACCTTTGTGGGCACCAAGTTCAGTCGGCGCTGACCTGAACCTGGTACACCTCCATCTCGACGTAGTTGCAAAAGTTCTCCAGCAGCAGCCGTACCAGGCTGTCGGCGTGCTCGAGGTAGCAACGGCCAAAGAAGCTGTTGTAGACCTGCTTCTGTTGAAACAGCACTTCCATTTCTTTCTCAAGCTCAGGGAAGGGCCCGCCGCAGTAAGTAAAGTCGGTGAAGTAATTGAGATACCAGCAATCCCCCTGGCGGTAGAGGTTGATCTCCACTGGATGATAACCACCTCTCTGTGCACTGTAGTCGGGATCGCGGTAGTTTAGGGTGACGATGTTGAGACTCGGGTTATTGAGTGCGGCCAGTTGCCGTTCTAACACTTCATAAAAGTGCTCTGGCAGTGGCAGGATGGTTTCGCGGTCTATTTTCATGGTGGACTCCAAAAACAAAAAGCCCGCTAACGACGGGCGTTGCAGGCAGGGTAGGTTGTGGGTAACGACAGGGGGAAATCGTTAGGTGTGACTGCTCCACTGTGGATGGGCATTGTCACCGTGATTGTAGTAGCAGCCGTTGATGAGCTTACGCCACTCGCCATAGGGCACGCCGTATTCATCGCAATCTTGGACCAGATGACAAAAGCCAATCTCTTTGGGCTGGTTATTCACCATGTCGCGATGACTGACAAACAGTTGCGTTTTACGTAATCGGTCGGGCGGAATGATTTGTGCTGGTCCACAGATATCGCCATCTTCATTCCTTGGGCGGACAAATATCGGCAGGGTTAATTCCAAGCAGATACGCTCAAGCAAGGCAGGGCTGGCTGAGCAGGCCTCCGCAACCGCCGCCTGAGAAAAACTATCGGTAAATTCAATCATGATGAACTCCCACGCATAAAGGGCTCCCACTCGGGGAGCCCTTTATGCTGCTATTAATAAGAACCGTTAATTAGAAAGCCAGCCGCGCTCGGCGAAGGACACACAGGTATCGGCGACAACGATGTGATCCAAAACAGGTACATCGATGGTGGCCAGCGCCGCAATAAGGCGTTCGGTGATCCGCCTATCTGCGCTTGACGGTTCGGCGCATCCGGAAGGATGGTTGTGGGCGAAGATCACCGCTGCGGCATTACATAGCAACACGGCTTTAACCACTTCTCGCGGATAAACACTTGCACTGTCAATTGTGCCGAAGAACATCTCATTGAATTCAATCAGTCGGTGCTGACTGTCGAGCATCATTACCGCAAACACTTCACGTTGATGCTGGTGGAGCTTAAATCGCAGAAAATCCATAGTTGCTTGCGGGTTACAAAAGGCATCGCCTCGCACAAAGCGCTCTGCGACGATACCTGCTGCGGTTTCTAAGATTTGCGATGAGGTTTGTGACCAGCTATTGCTGGGTAGAGTGATCACTTTGTGCATAGCGCCTCCAAAGGTTGCTAAATCGGTATATGCACAGAGGTGATATATATCTGAAAAGATTTGGAAATCGGGAAAAGTTAAAAATTACTGGAAGCGCATATGTGATGAGACAATAACCAAGGAACTCATCATGAAGCTGATTCGACTCAAAAAGGTATCTGAACTAACTGGCCTTGGCCGTTCCTCCATCTACAACTACATGACCGAAGGCCGTTTCCCCAAATCTGTGAAACTCGGTCCTCGCCTAGTGGCTTGGGTGGAAGAAGAAGTGCAAGCCTGGATTGCCGCACGGATAGGAGAAAGGGATGGTGTGGCATTGTAAACAAAATAGGGAGCTTACATGCTCCCTATTGGTCAGTATTAGTTGGCGTAAAGTCTTGGGGTATTGTCATGGCTGATAGCCCAAATACCATAAGCCTCAATTGAGCATTTCATCGCTAGCTATCTCACGCCACCCATGATCGAACGTAAATGTTTGAGCTTTGGCTGCAGGATTCTTAATTCTGAGCACTCGGGCATGAACCGGATCGGTTGCGCGTTCAACTACATATAGCCAGTACGAATCGCCCTTTTCGCGGGCATAGTTGAATTGAGTGTGTGAAAGGCCGACAGGGCGGTCTTCTAAAGTACCCGTCATTGCTTTCACTTCGATCCATCGCAACAGCTCGCCATTACTATCAGTTTCGAACAGATCGAACCCCGGGTTGCCTTCAGGAGTGCGATTAAGTGTTGGCTCCTGCCTTATAATAAGGTCAATTGCCTTCGCTTCAATTTTCATCCTTGTTTCTTGGTCGACGCCATCATTATCGTGACTATCATCAGGGTGTGCACCGACGTAGGATATGAATGGTCGTCCACCTGCGTGACCGGGAGTTCTCTTTCCGGGTTCGCTGCCGTTACCACCGCTTTTGTAACCGTTTGAGTTGTGCCTGCTAGAGCCGCCGTGGCCACCACTATTATCTCTCACGCCACTCTGTGAAGTAGCTGTATGCCCGTGGCCACCAGCTCTCACACCTGCTCCCATGGCGTCATTGCGGGGCTGCTCGCTCTCATCGTCGTATATGTCTCCATTGGATGGCTTACCAGCCTCCGTTTCAGGCACTGGACTTGGGTTTGGATTGGTGTGCAGTCGTGAAGTTAGTTCAGCAACGAGAGCGGGGTTGCTTCTCAGTAGGTCAAGAATGGCAGGATCGATACCAACTTCTTTTGCAAGTTGATCGATGATCGGAGGTTTGAAGATGATTTTGCTCTGTAGGAACGGGTTTGGCTTCCAGCCGAGGGTGTCGAACACGACGAGCCCGGGAGGTACGAGTTCGCCGTTAGCATTCGGCACCCAGCTTGCTTGGTTGAGTATTTGCACGAAGGCTGCATCGAATCGGCCGGTCTTTGACTCTTGATAGAAGCCCCATTTGTAGGTGCCATAGAAGGCAGTGGTCCCACGAGCTTCCAAATCGGTTAATGCTTCCCAGAGTACCCTTACTCGTGCAACAGCCTCCTCTGGTTTCAATGAGGTTAAAAGTTCCAGTAATTGGGTCAGCCCACGGAGGGTAAAGTCCTGCGGTGGACTTTGCCAGCTGGCACGCTCAAGGCCAGCTTCTCTGCGAATCTGTTCTTTCTGGGATTGATCAAGACGCGACGCTGTTTCCTGAGGAAGTAAGTAGCGGCTGGCACCACATGAGATCAAGAGCTCACGTATGCCTTCACCTCGCAGGCAGTCATAGTTGTTGTCAACGAGCCAGACGTCGGATACACCTGCAAACAGTTGCTGCAGACGGTCGGTGGATATGTAAGTCTCTCCAGGTTTGGCTCGGTAGCTTTGCCCTGTGCCAGTATCTACTACCATAACGAAGTCGGTATCGCGCAGAGCAGACCGAAGCTTCTCCTTTCGTACTGATGAGTCGGTGTTGAATGCTGTCAGAATGCGTTCGATATCAGCAGCGTAGGCATCCACGTTCACATCCAAATCTTGTTCTCGGTACTTTGGCAAAACGTTCCAGATAACGTCATCTACAGGGTCCGGTTCGGTAATGCCCAGCGAAACAAGAAAATCGCGCGCTGCTGGTGTATTACAGACTGCACGGCGCATTGTTGGGAAACTGGTGGAAATGGTGCTGGGAAGGAATGCCTTTGCTTTCCCGTTCTCATGTGCGACGACGTGCGTTCCTTCATCGAGACGGATGAGTGGAATTGTACCCAGATAGTTACGTAGAGTTCTTTGCTGGCCGCTAAGGTATTCATATAAGCTTAACACCCACGCATCTGTCTGCGCTTCAAGAAACGTCTTGGTTAGTTTCCGCACCAGCTTTATCGGTGTGATTTCCTCAATGTCGAGTTCACCCGTCAAATAATCGTGAATCTCTGGCGCCCTATCCTTTGTGATTTCTCCAGATAACCAATGACTTACTTCGATATCAAATAGCGTTGCAATCTGTTCAGGGCTAAAAAGCTCACGTAGCTCCTGCGTTCGCGCTAACTTGGCTTGAAGTGCGGTGACATGCTCTCCGGTGAACGTTGGAAGGAGTTCTTGGTTTAGAAATGCTTGTCGGACGGCGTCAAACATTGGTGCAAATCGCGAATCTTTGGGAAATTTCTCGCGGTTAACTGGTAAGCAGCGCATCGCCGCAATATCCAGCATTGCGTTGTCGCGCATCCAACACATAGCTTCTATCAGAAGACAGGAGGTTTCCTTAACCAAATACTGGTTCCATGGCTCACCGGGAGGAATGTTGTCGCGGCTTGGCGTGGTTTTGTATGGCCCCTGCACCAGAAAGCCAAGATGGCTCTCTACCACCGTAGGAAAGAACACTACTAGTGGTGATTTAGCCAGAGGCTGTACACTCCAGTGGCCGGGGGAGTCGTTCACTGCCTGCAGCAAGAATGCTATTTCCACTCGTCCTACTCTGTGGCCCTTTTCGGAAACTACATCGCGATGGAATACCAGCCAGTTTTGATCGACTTCTGGTTCATCGACCTCTTTGCCGACTACCTTAATGCGTTGGACATTGGGGCCGAGCTGTTCGGGGATGTGACGTCGATAAAATCCGGACGAGTCGGCTTCAACGTACCAGCTGATTTCCTCAATGTGACGCAGGAACAGCAGCGATCTGGGGCCCAATTGGCGAAAACCTGTAGTGATGTCATGGGCAGCGTTTGCATCTTCTGGTCTTAGAGGCAAGATGATCAACGTCTCGTCTGCTGCGCGTGGCAAACGCTCCAAGCTCTTTGGGTAGACGAAGTTCTCAATGGCGAAGTCCTCATCGCCAGAGTGTATTTCTGGAAGATCAGTAACTGTGTAGACTGATTTAAAGCCGAGCCCAAAACGACCGATGGAGGACTCGTTTTTGGTACTCTCAGATATCTCGCAGACACTTCGGACATCGGCTTCGTCAAACGGCTTGCCGAAATGCGAGAGGGTCAAGTGGTTAGGATTGAGAGTGAACGAAACTTTGCGCGAACCGTGCCATTCGCCACGTCGTCCGAGTGCATCCTCGGCGTTTTGCAAAAGCTCGAAGATGAAGTGCGTGCGGTCGTCGTACAGCTCAGCCGCCAGCTTACCGGACTTCTGAGCGCCTTTTTTTCCGTAGTTTTCTCTGTTTTCTTCGCAAATTGCCTGGTAATTCGATGCCACCGTTCTTTCCCTGAATAAGGCTGCACAACATCTGCAGAGATGCCATGTTTGCCAGAATTGTTGCGTTGCAGATATTTTAATATGGAAAATAGTCTATTACCAACTATGTTACGTATGGAAAATTGATGATTTGACGAGCTAACACAAAGGAAGAAATTCAGGCTATTTATGTGGGGAACGTTTCTTTGACTAGATTCTGTAACACTTCATTGTGGGCTTAGGAGTTTGCAATGTTTGTATCTGCAGTTCGTCCTTCTGGGTTTGCAGTGGTCAAGTAAAATTGGCCACGGGTTTATAGTTAAGCCAGTATCTTCTCTCTGACTCATTTGGGCCCAAACCACCGTTGTAGTGATGCGGTCTGACTTTACTGTAATACACTAGGATATATTGGGTGATTGCCAGCTTGGCCTCGGTAAAATTTCGATAGCCGATTTCCGGTATCCATTTCGTTTTCAAACGTCTGAAAAATCGCTCCATATGGCTGTTATCCCAGCAATTTCCTCTGCGACTCAGGCTCTGGGTTATCTGGTAACGCCACTGCAATTGTCGGAAACTTCGGCTGGTGTAGTGACTGCCGTGGTCACTGTGGAACAACACGCCTATAGGTCTGCCACGTTGCTCAAATGTCATACTCAAGGCATGCTTGGTCAACTCACCGTCCGGTGAGTGCGACAGCGCCCAACCCACTGGTTTGCGGGCAAATAAATCCAGTACCATGACCAAATAAACCCAGCGAGTGCCTGTCCAAACATACGTCACATCGCCGCACCACACCTGATTGGGCGCAACCACGTCAAATTGGCGGTCCAGCCGATTGGGAATTTCTACATGTTCTTGATTGGCTTTCTTATAAGCATGCTTCGGTTGTTGGCAACTGACCAATTCCAGCTTTTTCATTAACCGACCCGCACGGTAACGGCCTAATGCAAAACCCCGGGCGGTCGCGATGTCGGCTAAGGCTCTTGCCCCAGCAGAGCCATTGCTCTCTCGGTAGATTTGTCGGATTGCACTGTGCAAATACACCGTCTCTGGGCATATCTGCGGCTCCCGGCTTAACCAATACCTGTAGCTGTTGCGCTGGACTTTAAACACCGCAGCCAGGCAACCGGGCACTTTCCCCGATGGCTCTTGTTGAGTTTATCTATCAGAGAGAATTGTTCATGGAGTCCGACATCAACAGAGCGGTAGCCTTTTTTAGAACTTCCTTTTCTAATTCAAGCCGTTCTATGCGCTTCTTCAGTTCACGGATTTCAATCTGCTCAGGAGTCATGGGCATAGCCTTGGGGACTTGCCTGACCGTTCTTCGCGAAGTTGATTTACCCATTTGCCAATGGTGGAATACCCCACGCCCATGGCCTGAGCAGCCTCTTTTTGGGAGTAGCCTTGGTCAAGCACTAACTGAGCCGTTTCCAACCGGAACTCAGGGCTAAAATTCGGACCTTTTTTCTTTGTCATGTCGCCACCTAATGCTGCTATGGCTGTAATCATAACAGCTCTAATTAGGTGGCCAAATTCAGTGTGCCACTACAATCGCTATCATAGCCAGACCTTTGCGAGGACATGTTCGCACCTCCCCAAGAGTACTACTTTGCAAATTTGAAAAAACATTCCCTAACACAGCTACAACTTTAAACCACAAAGTCAACTTATCCGGATAAACGTCACCTCAAACGCCTTACAAGGCCGTTGTGATTGCAATCTATTTGCCAATTGAAATGCATCGTTCATGTCATATTGTTGGAAGATATCTAGCCCTCTATCCAGTGATATCTTCCAGCCAGTATCAGACACAATATGTCTGGCATGCTGGCTTCCAGAATTATCAAAGGAATAGGCGAATTTTATGCCCACTGCGAGCATTGAACCTTGAATTTGGTTAAACCATTCACGTTGTTGTTCGCTTTTAAACTCATCAGCAACGGTGATCAGACTTACATCAACTTCATCCTCATCGGCTTTTAACCGAACAATAGTTTCAAGCAATTCCATCAGGTTTCGAGCTTGGTAGAAGAGTCGAATATAGGGGTCGGTAATCGTGATGTTTTTAGCACCGCGAAGATATGGGCCAAAAAAGCTGTCAAAGCTGACACCCCGTTGGTTTTCAATCACCACCAAATGCTTTTCTTTTAATTCTTCTTTCACTACCGTTGAAACTGCAGCAAACGGAACAGACATTGATTCCGAGCTCTGCACTTCTGGCAGTGCACCGTCTTCGGTTTCGACGGTCTGACTGAAGTATCTTGGGTACTGCAGCTCTTCTAAGGTTTTGACACCAATTTTATTGCCATGCTTGTCTTTGTAACTGAAATCCACGGCAGCATAAGTCGTGTCCATCCGCATCAACTGGTCTTTGACGCGCTTACGGCCTTCCAGCGCAAACTTGAGTACCTTTTCAACTTCTGCCTCACTGGCCCCACCATGCGGGAACAGTATTTTCATCAGGCCCGAAAAGGTCTTATTGATACCATCGCGATCGCGGGTAGAAATGTCGGTGGATAAGGTAAAAAATTGTTTGTATTGATCCGAATAATCTTGGTTACGAAGGTGGCGAAGTATTTCGGCAAGGTAGTCGACCACAAAACCATAGCCACTGGAAAACATCTCACCGCGAATAATATCGATTTCCCAACCCGGAATATAAAAATGCAAGCGGTCCAAGAACGCCGAGTCATAGAACTTCTCGGGTAAGGCATCAAATAAGTCGGTGTGTTTGAGCATATAAGGCACGCTATGCTCAGTGTTACCCACAAATACCATCGACGCATCAGCACCCAGCGTTTCAACACCACGAGAGAACGACTTGTTCGCCATATAGTTTTTCATGATGTCGACAAGCGCTTTATCGACGCGTTTTTGCTTACCCGCAAACTCGTCAAAGGCCACCGTATCCCAATACCCCACTAAGCCGATCTTACCCGTGGTATTACTGACGAATAACTTAGGAACCGTGACTTCACCACCGGAAATGAGAATGCCATGCGGCGAAAACTCAGAATAGATATGCGATTTACCCGTTCCCTTGGGGCCAAGCTCAATCAGGTTGTAATTTCGCTCGCAAAAGGGGATCAGTCGGATTAGCTGCGTCAGTTTATTGCGTTCGCCAAAGTATTCCGGGTTAAAACCGACACTTTGGATCAATACATCAATCCACTCCTCTAAAGTGAACTGCTGACGAGCTGCCAGGTAAGACTCGTAGTCAAAATGGGACATTTGAATAGGCTTTAAACTGGCCAATATCCAAGGTACTGCGTCTTTATCTTCAATATGCTCATATTCGATATCGGCAATCACCCAAACCCCGCCAACCAGCACTTTAGGATGCTGCTTCACAGTCCCGGAATCGATCAGTACTTTTTTTATGCCCAAATTGGCAAACTCGGCTTCGTAACAGTCTTTTTTATCGTTCAGCGACACACTGATTTTATCGATGATTTTAAAGCGGCCTTTTTCACGGATCATCGAACGAATTAAACCCGCTTCGTTGCGATGCACATAGTGTTTAGCCAAAATTTCTTTGACGGTCGCTATCCCGCTTTGAATACTGTCCTCATCATTGGTTGCACAGTACTGGCCAAGCAAATACTCCAGCACATACGAAGGGACGATGGCATTGCCTTTCACTGCTTTTACTAAATCTTTGCGTACCACCAAACCTGGAAAAACGTCGCAAATTTTTTTATCTAAATCTGTCATTGCGCCACCTTATAACCGCTTATTGTTTATGCCGTTAAAAATCAAAATCCGACGTAAACGAGCGGCGAATTGTGTATTTAAGTTGTCGGTACTCTTTAAACTGGTTGGTATCTTCCACTGGCTCTTCCAGCTTCAGCGTTACTTCTTGATTATTGGCGCTATCAGCATCTTGGGTTAACACAAAGCGCAGTTTTAATTCCCGCTCCCGGGCATTTTCTGCCGTTAAATCCATGGTGACTTGGTGCACATCGGAAATCAGCAGCCCTGCTTGGGTGTAAATCCCAGCTCTGAGCACACGCGGTCTTAATTTATCTGTGACAGGTTCTGTTTGGTAAAGCGTCACCGACAACTGACCTGCCGTAATGACATTAGTACCACCACGCAATAAATCCACTTCAACGATCGCAGTGTCGCTTTGGCGTTTCTTGTTAATGGAAATAACCGGAACAATCACCTCTTGCAAAGTAGCGCCACCATGCACAAAGCGGCTACCAGAACCGCTTAAACGCAAGCGTTGAATGCCTTTGGGGATGGCGGCATGCACATCGCCAGTCAGACCAAGCTGTGCTGCAGAAAAAACTTTCACCGCACCGGTTCCCGCCAAGCTCTTGCCCAAGATAAAACGCCGGTCCCGATACAGCACATCACCCTGCACCTCAGTCGAGACGAAATCACTGTCTTCAAGTGCCCGGTTTTGGTAAATAAACCCATGGTCTGCGGTGATTAACACATTCGACGCATTATACCCGGCAAGCTTTTTCACCAAGGTCATCAAGTCATCGAACGTGCGTTCAGTGGCTTCAAAGGCCTCACCTTCGGATTGCATCTTATCGCCAGCATGGTCAATCCGGTTGTGATAGATGTAAATCACGTCATGGTTTTTAAATAACTCGCGGCCTTCGGTTTGAGTCATTTCTAACACTTGCTGCGCCTTTAACGCACAGGCATTGTCACCGATGGCTTGTTTCAGCAGTTTGTCTCTGTTGGCCGTGCCCTGTGTGGAAGCCCCTTCTTGCACCACAATCCCATCTTTACTGTCAGCGATTGCCAGTGATAATTGGCTGTTATTCTGTTCAATAAACGAGGGCAACAACGACGCCATCCCCAGCTGGGTATAGCTTGGTAGCGCTGATAGCATATGATCGAGTGAGGCTTGATAACGGTCGGTTTGCCGAATACGGCTGACCATCTCTTCGCCCGCCTCATAGCGGAATGCATCCGAAATAATCACACAGATTTTGGTGTTTTTATTACGATAAGGTTTCACCCAGCGGCTATAAAACTGCTTTTGTGGTGTCACATCACTCACAGCCCACTGCGTCATCGCATCCACTTGTCCTTGCCACTGGGTGGCCAGCGGTGTCAGGTAGCGGTTGGTATATAAGTTCTCAATCTTATCGGTGAGTTTGCTTAACAATGTCATCTGGCCGGAAGCGTTCAGGTGATACACAAACTTGCGATACAGCTGGTCTATTTTAAACCAGTGCCGCACATAACCATGCACAGCATCAGAGGCACTGGCCAGGTTTAACTGCAGCAGATCGACCTTGGTAAAAAACTGACTGGCCATATCAATGGCCGCATACAGATGTTGAAAGTGCGAGTACCAATGGCTTTGCCGACGCTGACGGCAATACAGGGTCACTTCCCCTTCGGAAAGGGTTCGTTGATCAACCGCTTTGACCAGCTCAACAATGATTTTTTTATCAATTAACTGGTAGTAATCCAGCTCAATTACATCTTTTAAATCGCGATTGTTTAAATCACTTTCGATATCAAGCAGCTGCTGATAATCATTCGACAAGGTTTCAAACACATGTTGGTGTTTTCGGCTGTCTTTCCAGCGTTTAAAGAGCACTAAAGCATCGTTGTTTAATGTGGCATGGTCGCTTTCTTTGGTCGATAACAAGGACAACACATACGCCGATTTAAACAACTCAATTGAGAAGTCCTTCACCGATGGATTAGCCGTGCCATAGCTATAAAAACGCTCAACTTGCTCCCACAAAAAACCATGCAGATTGCATTGCTGCAGCCGCAGATAACGCGGTTGCGCTGCTTCAGCCAGCTCCGCCAGCAGCGCTTCACAGATCACATCAAGCTTCACATCTGCGGTTTGGGTCAGGTCAACACACACCGCCAGCATTTTCATGCGAACCTGCGATTTGGTGTCGTCCGGTTTTAGCATGGCATGTAAGCGTTCTTTGCGAAGGTCTGCCTGTTTCGCGTCATCTGCTGCATCAAAAAAGCCAGCATGCTGGGTGACCAGCTCTGAGAACTCGGGCGGTAAATTCAGCTCGCTTAACCAAATAGCTGCTTGGTCAGTGCGAAACACCGCGCTACCGAGTTGCACGTCTAACAACCAGTTGTCTAAATAGGCTGGCTCTGCACCTTCGCGGTACAGTAAAAACTGTTGTTTCGGGGCTTCCCGCAAGATTTTGTGTTTCAGTAAAAACTCGTTATTAGCCAGTTCTAGTTTTTCCACACCCGCAAGTTCCAGCGAGCTAAAAGCGTCGCGGAACTCTTGCTTGTCGTCATACCAAAACACAATGCGGTTCTGACCAAATAGCCGTAATAAAGCCTGCTGAATGCGATTCTCAGTCATTGTCATCGCCTTCTAAACCGGCAATTTTCTTCAGCGCACTGCCAAACAGTGGGTAGTTGCGTTTAACGCCATCGTCTAAATCAATGCTAATTCGCTCGGCAGCCAGCGGAAATAACACTTCACGCTCGTAGTCGTTCACTTCATCCAATGCCTTGTTGATTTTATCAATCATCTTCAGCGCCTGAGTTTTGTCTTTTTGAGTGGCTGAAGCGCTGATATTGATGTGCTCAAAGCTTTGCTTGCGAGCCTCCAGCTTGACCCTAAAGTCACGCAGGTAGTCTAAAACCAAGCTACAGGTATCGGGGCGATAACGATGCATATAAATCAATGCATTAAAGGTGCCTTTACTGCTAGAAAACTGCCAGTAAATCGGCCGTTTTTTATAGCGCTGTACATGGTCTTTATAAAAGTCTTTTAACAAGTATTTACGTATATCTTTGCCAAGCGCATCTTCAATAAAAGCTAGGTTTTCAGCAAAGTTTGCTTCGCCAAACGTTACTTTTAAAAACTTTTTAAAACGCTCAGTGATATCGTCTTCGAACCAGTCGCCGTCAAAATCAATCAGCGGGATCACGTTATCGTCATCCGGCATGAACGTGGGGGTTTGAATACGCGCTAAATAGTCTTCTAAGCGATCACCTTGGTTCGCCAGAATTAATCCCGGCTCATCCAATGAATAGCGGCCGAACATACAACCGACAGCATAAGAGATAAATTCTGCCATGGTATCTGCGCGTAGTCGGGTTTCCCGTTCTTCTTCGCTGATTTTGGTGCCATAGCGGTAGGCTGGGTTACACGTTAGAGTTATCTCTTCAATAGGAACTTCAGGGGTTAGTTCATCCCGTAAACCATATGCATCAATAAAAAAACGATTATTCTTTTCTTCCAGCATCAGCATTTCAGCTGTCATTTCCTTCCAAAATAAACGTTGTTCGGTATAAACATCTTCTATTTTTTGGGCACAACAGCCCTGCTTTAGAAAAGGAGAAACACGGAAATCCCATGATAACTCATAATAATCCCAATCATTTTTTGATATGTTTATGCAAGCTTTTGCAATATTAGGATCTGAGTTTTTAATATAATCCTTAAGAATTGGAAGCCGTCCTACATCTCCAGGCGTAAGGTTTAGAGTCATACAAATTGAACTAATATAAAACTCCGCTATTTTTGAATTTAAAAATGAACAGAGTAAGTATTTCTCTTCATTAGGAAAAATAGCCGGCCCACCAATATTAAATATTGTACCAGCTTCACTCATTCGAAAGCTTGGCTTGTTCGAAGTTATTGCCCCCCAGCTAATGTTGGGGAGAAAGTATTTTTCTTCATTTCTAATTTCTTTTGTAAAGGTGTTCGATTTTAAACGAGTTTTAATGGACTCCTTCAGTTCAAGCCCATCATTCAACCAATTAATTAAATATTCATTAAATCCAAACCAACGGCGATACCCGCCGCCCTTAACATGAGGGAACCATTTCTTACCAGATTTTTTAGCTTCAATATTGTTTTTTGCAGTAAAATAAGAATTATCTAAAGGAACTTCATACCAAAGCCTTAAAAACCTCGCATTATCACTAGTCTGTAAACCTACGAGAGGTTTACTCACGGCTGCCAAGTCAGTACCATCTATAAAAGCTTTAGTTGCCTGTTTAGTAAACCAGTATCCAATGATGCTCGATGGCAACTTTTTGAACGTATGAGCATTTGAACGGTAAAACCAACCGCAATCAGGATTTTTGATAGCTTCCAGTGTCTTAGGTGATTGATTTTCAGATCCTTTAAAATCTGACAGGCGAATATATCCCCCACGATATTTTGCCTCAAATTTGTTTTCAATTGTGAATGCACAAATGGGCACTGTGGCTCCATCAAAACCTGAATATTCAAGCTGAATTAATGATGTGATAGTTTTTTCATCAATTAAAAACTCTCGCAATTTTTCATAAGACGAAATAAACATCCATACAAATGGTGTCATAAAGCCCAATTGGCCACCGACAGTAGTTAATTTTGCGTTTCGAACGATAAAAGCGGAGAAAAGATCAGACTTTACCTCTGTATAGTTTTGATTTAGCCATGCTGCAATTCTGGCATTCATACCCTTCCCACCCATATAGGGTGGGTTGGCAACAACCACATTGTATTTCTGACTTAAATAATCTGCCTGCCATAACACCTTTAGCACTTTGTGATGAGTATCGGTTAGAAATAACTGTCCAGATACATCCTTCGCTTCCAGCGTTCTAAGTACCTCAGTTACATCACCAATAGTTGGTGTAATTAACGAACCAAAGTTATCTGCCTCCTCAAAGTCTTTAAGCGCCTTGCGCAAATCTGCGGTAAATAAGTCTTTACCAACAAATTCAAAGTACTCATCCAGCTCATCTTCGGTGAAGATAATTTTGTCCAGCTTGCATATATTCGGTCTTATTGGATTCCGGAAAAAACGGCGGCGGTTATTGCCATCATCGTCCGGGTTACCTTTGATGGCTTTCATCGACAGGGCAAAAGCAGCCAGCTCGGAGGCGCGCTCGTCAATTTCAATACCATACAGGTTTTTGGTTAAAATCAGCTCTGGGATATCGACCGGGTCGTAGCCGGCATCTAAATAAATGGCGTACAGCAAATCATAGGCGTAGGTCAGCATATGGCCAGAGCCAGCCGCTGGGTCGCAAATTTTTAGCTCTTCCGGGCTGCTGATTTTTAGAAAATCTGTTTCTGGCTGCTCTTCACCTTCGGCCGCAGGCGCTGGTTTAATGTAGTAATCCATTTTCTCAACAATGCGTGAATTTGGATTATTTAACAGCCATAACCTACCTAGCGAGTTTTCCACCAGATAACGGACTATCCAATGTGGCGTAAATAACTGCGTGGCTGCAGGAATGTTTTCAGCGGTGACCTTTTTGTTGTTTTTCAGGTCTGCAAAGAC
This sequence comes from Shewanella sp. 8A, assembly GCF_023475945.1. Taxonomy (NCBI): domain Bacteria; kingdom Pseudomonadati; phylum Pseudomonadota; class Gammaproteobacteria; order Alteromonadales; family Shewanellaceae; genus Shewanella; species Shewanella sp. 8A. Next base: position 29,915 of record NZ_JAMDJP010000023.1, on the reverse strand, counting down.
TTTGTCTTTTTTCTCGGAAATATAAAACTGATACAACCAGCCAATCACTTCTACCGAGGTGCAGGCTTCAGGCGTCATGGCTTCGCGGGTTTTGGCCAAAATGGAGTTTTCGGACAACAAGTCATCCGGCATCAACAGTTCGGTGTAATCGTCAATATGCTGAAACAGATAAGGCATCAAGCTGTGATAGCTATTACAGACCGCGACAATCAGGTTGCGGTAAGCTTCGGTTTGGCCATCTTGGCTTTTAATGCTGCCATTAAGTAAACCCAACACGCGCTCAGCAGCACGTGCATTCACCAGCGAATCGTCGAGGTGGCCAGCTTTGGCTTCCGACAAAATTTCTGGCTGCACTTGACCTGCAACCGGTGACACTACACCTACCCGGTTGTAGCCATTGACGTCCATAAAGCGCAGCGCACAAAAGCGGTTAAACCAGGTGTAAGCAACTTTATCAATCAGGGTATCTTTGCCCTGTGTTTTTAAAGCCTGCTCTAATTGGTAGACCGCTTGTGGGGCTTCACGCCGGGCGCTACTTTCACTTTGTAATACCAAGCTGAGTTTGCTGCTTACCTGCTCTAACAAAGTGCGGCGTGCTTCCTTGGCAAAATTCTTTAGCTTTGAAGTATCCATTACACCCGCACCTTCTTACCTTGTTTAACCATATTCAGTAGTTTGGCTTTATAGCTGTCGATATAAGCGTCAACATCGGCTTCGCTATCGAGCAGCGGTTTATTAAACTCAACTTTGATGTCGCGAATAGCAACGGTTTGATACGCCGGTACTGCAGGCTCTGTCACGATAGGTGCAGCCGGTTGTGCCGCGGCCCCCGCGCCTGGCTTTGGCGGCTCCGTTTTAGATGGCTCTGTTTTTTGCGGCTCGGTTGGGGTTGGCGCCGTCCAGGCTAATACCTTATCCAGTAGCTGCGGATAGGTGGTATCTTCAAATTGCCGCACTTGGTCGCGCACCAAAGCAATTAATGTTTGCTGGGCTATTTTGGCTTTTACCGTACTAAACACCTGTTCGATGTTCGCCTGCTGCTCTGCAGTGAGTTGCCCGAAGTTATCCAGTTGCTGCAGCTTGGTGGAGATTGCATCCACCGTTTTTGCGGCTTCTTGATGCAATAGCTGGAGCTCAGCTTCAATTTTAGCGGTCAAGTTTTTGATATGACTGACCAGCTGCTGTACCGCATCCCCTTTATAAATATCGGGGTTTACAACAGCGTTTTGAATCGCACCTAATTCATCAGCCTGCACATAAGACAGGTTGGCTTTGTGGTCTTCTAAAAACCGCATGGCATCGTCTAGATGCTTTCTGCCTGGGCCTTTCATAAACTTGGTGATAGGGTCAATCAGGCGGTCTTTATAGGTATCCAGCCACTTGTCTTCTTCGCGGGTGAGTTCAGTGACAAACCATGGATAAGGCTTTTTCTCAAACTCAGTTAAATCTGCAATCACTTCAGCCAGCGCGCGTAAAAATGGATAACGACTGGCTTGGTCATGTAAGCGCACCAATTCGATTTTTTGCGCGACAAAAGATTCTTGCGTTTCTTTGGCTAACGCTTTTGCTTCGTTGGCTAAGGCGACTTTATCGAAGTAGTCGTTATAAAATTCTTTGAGTTTGCGGATCTGCGACTGGGTAAATTCAACTTGCGGATCGAGGATGAGGTTACCGTGTGTTGCAGCATTTTTCAGCGCTTTGGCTAAATCATTTTCATCCAGCAAGTTGGTTGATTCACGCACCTCCACTTTGCCACGGGCGCACAAGTGCGCAAGCGTGCATAAGGTTGCAGCATAAGACCAGCCGTATGATTTGCGCTCAAATTTATCCAGCACCGATTTTACCGTGGTATGGATGCCACCTCGGCTATTGCTTTGAATAAACGACAACATCTCTTGCAAGGATTCTGGCAACACGGCCTCGTCACCGAATAAGCCTTGTTGGCCTTCCGTGAGAATTTTGCTGACATCGGCTTCGGAATATTGCTGGCCGCGCAGCATTCTTAAGTTTGGATAGGTATATTTAACCAGCTCGATAAAAGCTTTGATGACCTTACTTTGACCGTCTTCACCGGCTAGCTCTATTTCCTTACCCGCGACAAAATACGTGGCCTGGCCCATTAACTTCGACAGCAACAGTTTTAATTGGTTATTGCGCTCGCCGTTTTGACCGGCTTTATCTGCCAGTATTCTTTTCACTGAGTCTTGCTGGGTGGCACGGTTGGCATGTGACACGTATTTTTGCGTTTGTAAGTACAACAGCAAATCACTCATCATCCGCGCACTTTCGGGTAATACTACCTTGAGTTCATCACTATAAAGCGTGTCTGTTCTGTGCTTTTCTAACGCATCACGATGATCATGGAACGAGGTGATAATGTTTATTGCCAGTTCTTGTTCGCGCCCAATCTGGACATCATCCAGCTTGCGGGTAAACGGATAATCCTGGCCGCTATCGTCCCAGCGGATTTTCCGATTTTTGATGATGCCGTCGTAGATCAGTTTTTCAAGCTCACTGCTTACCGCAGATGTATCGACATCGGTGTTTTTAATTTCGGCTTCAACATCCTGCTCTTCATCGGTCAGGTATTCGTATAAATCGCCATTGCGTTGGATATAGGTTTGTTGCTCCAACAAGCCCAAAGCTTCTTCTACATCGGCTTTTAACTTCGATAACGAGGTGTCAAAGTTATCCTGCATCAGGATGCAGATGTTTCGGATTGTTGGCTTAAACTCTTTGACATACTTCACTAAAAACAACGCTTTTAAGACCCGAAGCGCGAACGGGTTGGTCAGGATTTTCTCTGCCTTTAAGATGGACGCTTGGATGGCACCTTTTAATGCGGTTCTAATCCCTTCAAACATCAATTCGAAGGTCGCGAGATCGCCAAGCTTGTGATCTTTGATGCCAATAGCGACCTGCTGGAATACCCCGAGCATCGACCGCTCGCCGACTGAGCTGTTTTTCCCTTCGAAGGCGTTATGCCGTGATAAATTCTGAATAGAGGCCTGGAATAACAGGAACTGATACGGCACAAATGGGTAGCTTTTAATGAAGTGCTCGCGGTCTTTGTAGATCGGGTAACTTGCTGAACCATCAGCAAAGTCGAACAGGGTTTTAAGATTGTTCTCTTGTGCATGGTACAGGTTCGATAACTGCGCGATGTACTCATCTTTTTTGTCCAATAACCGCATCTGAATGACTTCAGCGACATCTTGGCTGTTGAGCTTCATTCTGTTTTTGAAACGAGCTTGAATACGTGAAAAGTCATTCGAAGAATGCGCGCCTTCTTCGCCAATCACCGAGTTCATTTCTTCTTGAGCAGTAACAATGATCCAAGCGCGGCCTTTACAAATGGTGGCTAAGGATTCAGCGACAGTTTGCAAGTTGGTCATCAGTTTGATGTTTTCAGCAACATACTGACCCACTTCATCGACAAAGAAATTCAGTCGGAATGAATCACCCTGCGCGTTGATGTAATCATTCACCTGGCCCGCAAAGTCTTCAATCGACAAACGGTAGTCGGCGCGGTATTTGTCCAGAATGTTCGATTCTGAGCTACCTGTCACTTGGTTATAGGCTTTATCAATATCCTGTGCCATGCGCTTTGCGCGCTGACGCCCTTTATCCCATGACATCCCGGAAATGGATTCGAAAACCTGCATAAAGGTATCAAATTGTTGGTCGGCATCTAGCTCACGCTCAAACTGAGCAATGTAGGGTTGCTTGCCGTAGTAACCACAGTGTTCATCGAATACTTTGACGAACACGGCGATTAGCGCGTCGATTTCGGTTTTGGAAATCACATCGGCTTTTTGGTCGATGTTAAACAGAATGCTTTCAGAGGGAATGGCAACCGCTCGTTTTAAATCGCTGGCTAGCATGCCGCCGTCGTTAAATGGTGGCTTGTCGAGAAACAATTGCAGCGGCGTTATATCTTCAATTGGTTTGTTTTGTAACAGCAACGCCAACATTTTCAGTAAATGCGATTTACCTGAACCGAAGAAACCTGAGATCCAAACGCCGTTGGCACCACTGTAGTTGAGATAGGCATCCAAAAATTTATCAAGGCGCTTTGCCACTTCATTAGTGATGACATATTCGTCTAACTCGATAAACAGGCTCACTTCATCATCAGCCTTAATAACCCCTTCAATCGGGCGATCCACAGGCTTTGCAAAAATATGTTCCATTGTCATGATTACTTCTCCTTAAAACCTGATTAATTTGCCCGGTCGAGAATATTGAAGGCACGGTAATACTTATCGTCGGTCAAAATGCCGAACAACACTAATGACGCACCGGTTGCGAGTGAATGTTGATATGTTCCAGGAAAAAACATCAACGTCGGCTGTTTCTTAGCGATTTTTTGCAAGTTATTTAATATGTTGTGTGAGCGAATGTAGGGGAACACTTCACCCACCCCAGTCACAAACATCACATGATGTTCATGCTCCTTCATTTTTTGCGCGATCCTTGGAATGAGCACTGTCTCAGTATCTAAAATACCCTGTAACTCTTCTTTCAGTTCTGCTCGTGACAGAGCCGTTTCCTCGGCTTGAAGCCATTCCCAGTCACCTTCATCCTGCAAAACCTCAATCACCAAGTCGTACAAGTTGATGTCCAGTACGTTGACGGCTTTGTTCTGCAAATCGTTTTTGAGCTGTTTGATCAGCTGATTCATGTCCGAACTGAGAGCAGGTTCAAACGGACAAATATGAAAAGGAACTTCGTTGTTTAAACCTTGGTTTTGTAAAAATGGCGTACTCGAAACCACGGCAAGCAGATGGCTATACGCTTCAGCCAGATTCTTTCTGGTAACCGTGTTTTGGCTCATTAATGAAGATTTATCAGAATTCATAACCTAATGGCTCCGGGAATAAAGGCCAAATCAGCTTCCGATGAACAATTCTGAATTGCCGACGAGAGCATTTGAGGAATAAGTTGATTGTTATCATTGAGCAGATCGCATTGCCGCATCATCTGAAAAAGCGCTTGGCGCGCGTTTGAACGGGTTTTATCAGACACGTTTTCGAGCTCTGGATGCCAATCAGCTTTCGAATTAAAGAAATACCCATAGTCGTCATGAGAAATTTCATACCGATGCTTGTCGTGGGCTTCCGCTAATACTTCAAGGGTGAAATCGCCGATAAATGGATACTGCTTACATAAGGCAATCCATACCAGTTGTTTGACATCTTGTGCGACATCATCGGCAATAAGCTCGATTTGTGCACAAGTGAGCAGCGATAAACGCTTCGTTATCTCACTGAGCAAGATGTCACTTGAGCGTTCGGTTCTGGTTTGCATTAAATTGGTTTGCTTGATCTGTTGTTTAACCAACGACCAATCGTTTAACTCACGATAACACTGCGCGACTAGCACTGTTTCGTGTAATAGAGCTGGGCGTGCAAAACCAATTTTATATTTCTTATTCAAAATGCTTTCTCATCTTTGCTGAGGCATCAATGGGTTAAGAGTTTATCATCTTCTTTCGGATAAGGCTCGTTGTGGCTAAGGAAGCTGCCGGTGTTTTTCAAGATAGTTCAGCAATAGTTTCTGATAGCTTTTCGAGAGCTGTTCGCCGTTCCTCCAAGTAGTCATGCCGGTTATAGATGCCTTCGACCCCTTTGAGCTTGTGATTGAGGCAGCGTTCGGCCACGTCACCGGGAGTGCCTTGCTTCGCTAGCAAACTGCGGCAGGTTCGTCTGAGGTCATGCACCGTAAAGTGGGGCATGTCGCCCATCAGGATATTGGGTTTCTTGGATTTACCTGGATCTCTCCCAAACAGTTTGGAAATGGCCCGATTGAGAGTGTCTTTCCCCATGTGCTGTTTGTTGCCTTGGCGACGATTGGGAAAGACGTAATCTGAACCGCATGCTCTCACTTCTAGTTCTTTAAGCCACTCCATCACAATGGGCGGGAGGGGGATGGTGAGACCTACGCCGGATTTACTGCGTGAAGCAGGTAGGTTCCATTCGCTCTTGGTTAGGTCAAATTCAGACCAAGTAGCTTCTGTCAGCTCTGATTTACGTACTCCCAGAGTGACCAGGAGCGTGCAGGCAAGGTAGTTATCCCGGCCAAAATAGGCCGGACTTTTTGCCGCCACCTCGAAAAATTGCTTCAATTCTTCTAGTGTTAGGGCTCTGTCTTTGGCTTTTTCAATACCACCAGCATCGGTAACCGAAAAGGCGCTGGCCGGATTGAAAGCAATTAAGCCAAGTTTGATGCCGTGGTTAAAAAGCTGTTTGCAGTGCATCAGCGCATCGTTGGCAATGGTTGGGCGACCACTTTCGGTGATTTTTCTCAGAATATCCCGGATATCCATGGGTGTGACGTCATTGAGTGGGAGTTTTCCGATTGTAGGCGCTATATCCTTGGAGAATATCCTGAGTGGGATCTCGGGGTGCTTAAGACGTTTCACTAACCCTGGATACCAATCATCAAACAGGTTTTGCACGGTAACGACTTGGGTGCGAGCTGCTTGCTGCCTTTCCTGTATAGGGTCGCAGCCAAGCCTTACCTGCTTCATCTGTTCGGCAGCCCGCAATCGCGCATCAGCAAGTTTGAGATCTCCATACTTGGCGAGCGTCATTTCTTTGCGCTTACCCGCATAGCTGTACCTCAGCATCCAGTATGGTGCTCCGGACTTTGGGATCACCAAGTAAAGCCCATCACCGTCAGCATAACGACCGACGGTCGATTGCCTAAGCTTTGCCTCAATTTCTTTTACCGTCAGTAAGCCCATTCTCGCGACCTCCCTTTGTGCCATATCGGCAATAGTAGATAAAGTTGACTTGTTGTCATTTTACCCACCATACCACTTGCTTGTGAAGACCTGTTTACCCACCACTTTACCCACCATTTGGTGCTGGGAGTGGTGGGTTTAAATGGACGTTAATGGACTATCTGTTTGCTCAAATTATTGTTTTAGTGTTATATTTTGTTGCTTCTTGGTGTCATCAAACATCATTCCACGTTTTGGATCTGCTCGCGCATTTGTTCGATGAGCACTTTGAGCTCGACGGCGGCGGCGGTGATTTCGGTGCTGATGGATTTAGAGGCGAGGGTGTTCGATTCGCGGTTAAATTCTTGCATCATAAAATCTAAACGGCGACCTTCGCTGCCGCCTTTTTTGAGGATGCGGCGGGCTTCGTTAACATGGGCTTCGAGCCTGTCCATTTCCTCAGCCACATCTTGTTTTTGCGCTAACAAGATCATCTCCTGCTCGATGCGGGCGGGATCGAGTTCACCTTTGATTTCGGCGAGACGATTGGTGAGTTTATCGCGCTGATATTCCATCACTTTAGGCATATGCTCGCGCACAACGGCGATTTGCTCGCTGACGCCATCCAAGCGGCTTAAGAGCATGTCTTTGATGGCTGCGCCTTCACGGCCACGGGCTTCAATGAATTGGTCGATAGCTAAGTCGAAGGCGGTCATTAAATCGGCACCCACCGCGTCCATATCCTGCTCAGCACTAGAAAGTACTCCTGGCCAGCGCAAAATATCGGTGAGGTTGACTTCGCCTTGTCCTGCTTCTTGTTTGAGCCAACTGGCGGCGTCGAGTAGCTGCTTGGCTAACCCTTGGTTTAATTTAAGTTCGTTATTGCTGTTATCGGCTAATTCGTAGCGTAAATTGACCTCGACTTTACCGCGGCTTAAGCGTTTACGCAGGCGGTCGCGTAAAACGGGCTCGAAGCTGCGGAATTGTTCTGGCAGACGTAGGTAAGTTTCGAGATAACGCTGGTTGACTGAGCGAATTTCCCAAGAGGCAGTGCCCCATTGTGCTTTGTGCTCAATGCGAGCGTAGGCTGTCATGCTTTGGATCATGGGTTGTCCTAGTGGTTTAATCGTCATAATGAGAGGCGATTATAGAGTCAATGGCTTTAGGATTAAAGGCATACCACTACTCGCGAGGAGGATTAGGTGTTTGTGTGACGAGTTTGCTAGAGAATCACCCTAAGCATGGCATCTATAGGCACAAAACCCTATAATATGCAGCCAAAATCGGTCAATGACTCAGAATACAGGAATTTCGCATGCGTCCAAGTAACAGAACGCCAGCACAAACACGCCCCATTACTATCACTCGCCAATTTACGGCCCATGCCGAAGGTTCTGTGTTAGTCGAATTTGGCGAAACTAAAGTGCTTTGTACCGCCAGTTTTACTGAGGGTGTACCGCGTTTCCTTAAAGGTCAGGGCCAAGGCTGGGTAACGGCGGAATACGGCATGTTGCCACGCTCAACCCATAGTCGTATGGACCGTGAAGCCGCTCGTGGTAAACAATCTGGCCGCACGCAAGAAATTCAACGTCTTATCGGCCGTGCGTTGCGTGCCTGTGTGGATATGAAAGCGCTGGGTGAAAACACCATTGTCATCGATTGTGATGTGATCCAAGCTGATGGTGGTACTCGCACCGCGTCAATCACTGGTGCTTGTGTCGCCTTAGTGGATGCGCTTAACTGGGCTCGTGGTAAAGGCATTATTAAATCTAACCCGCTTAAGTTCTTAATCGCTGCGGTCAGCGTGGGTATCTACAACGGTGAAGCGATAAGCGACCTAGAGTATGTTGAAGACAGCGCAGCCGAAACCGATATGAACGTGGTAATGACAGAAACCGGTAAGATTATCGAAATTCAAGGCACTGCCGAAGGTGAGCCGTTTACTCACGAAGAGTTGATTGAGCTACTTGGTTTAGCGAAGAACAGTATTCGCGAAATCGTCGATGTGCAGAAAGCCGCATTAAATTAATTGTTATTGATAAAAAGCCCCGTTATGGGGCTTTTTATTAAATCAATATTGCTATAACCCAATAAAAATAGAACGTTAAAGTCGTAAGGAGAGATTGTGAAAGCCTATCAACGTGAGTTTATTGAATTTGCCCTAGAGCGTCAGGTGTTGCGATTCGGCGAGTTTACCCTTAAATCGGGCCGTATCAGTCCTTACTTCTTTAATGCAGGCCTATTCAATACTGGCCGTGATTTAGCCCGTTTAGGGCGTTTTTATGCGGCGGCGTTAGTGGATTCTGGCATAGAGTACGATCTGTTGTTTGGCCCAGCTTACAAAGGTATTCCGATTGCGACCACGACAGCGGTGGCTTTGTGCGAACATCACGATATCGATATTCCCTACTGCTTTAACCGTAAAGAGAAAAAAGATCACGGTGAGGGCGGTAGCTTAGTCGGTAGCGAGCTTAAAGGTCGGGTGATGCTGGTGGATGATGTGATCACTGCGGGTACTGCGATCCGTGAGTCGATGGAAATCATCGAAGCTCATCAAGCGCAGCTCGCTGGCGTATTAATTGCGCTGGATAGACAAGAAAAGGGCAAGGGCGAATTGTCGGCCATCCAAGAGGTTGAGCGTGATTTTGGCTGCGGTATTGTGGCGATTATCAAGCTTGCGGATCTGATCCGCTATTTATCTGAAAAACCAGGTATGGAAGCGCAACTAGCAGCGGTAAGCCAGTACCGTGAGCAGTATGGCATCGAGGCCTAATAAGGCTTAAGCGTGTTATAAACCGCTAAAACAGAAACGCTGCTATTCAATAAGAATGGCAGCGTTTTCGTATATCTCACACAAAGTAAGGTCTTACTTCGACTGGTGTAAAAACTCGGCGCGGGTCGCGGGGTTGGATTTAAAAATGCCACCTAAGGCCGTAGTGGTGGTTGAGCTGGTGGAGTCCATTACGCCGCGGGATTTTACGCAGTAATGCACCGCATCCATTTTAACCGCAACATCTTTAGTTTCGAGCAAGGTCTGCAGCGCGACTAACACTTGCTGAGTCAAACGCTCTTGTACCTGAGGACGTTGGGCAAAGAAACGTACAATGCGGTTAATCTTTGATAAACCAATAATTTTTTTACGTGGAAGATACGCAATGGTTGCCGTGCCATCAATAGTGACAAGGTGATGTTCACAGGTACTGGTCAGGCTAATATCCTGTACGCGCACCATTTCATCAAAGCCCATTTTGTTATCAATCACAGTGATCTTCGGGAAGTTCGCATAATCTAGACCGGAGAAGATTTCGTCGACATACATTTTGGCGATGCGGCGTGGGGTATCGGCAAGACTGTCATCAGAAAGATCCAGTGACATGAGCGTCAGAATTTCCTTCATATGGTGTTCAATCTTGTCCTTACGCTCTTCAGGAGTAAACACACTGGGGAGCATGGGGGTTTCAAGTCCGCGCTCTTGTAGGGCGGCCTGTACTTTTACTGCTGCTTCACTTAATGACATTTTTATCCTCCACTACTTCAGTAGCGGCTATCACTGAAAACCTAGCACTGGTCGCTGAATATCAGCAATCAGGCGCGCTAGGGTATAAATCGATTCGTTGTCACTTGGACAAGAACAAGGTGGGGCAGAATAGCGCGAATTGCGGATAATTCATACCAAAAAACGCTTACGCTGAAGATGAAAAAGCCGATAGTCCTTATCGATTATCGGCTCCTTGGGGCGCTAAAACATCATTATCTTGATGAAGATAGCTTTTATTTTAGTTAAGGCTAAAGTTTCAGGTTAGTTTTTAAGAAGCTCAGCATCTGATCGTAATACTTGGCTCTATGAGTATCGTTATAAAAACCATGACCTTCGCTATCCATCACCAGTTTTTGGTAGGGATAATTATGGGCTTTGAGGGCTTTTTCGAGTGATTCCAACTGTTCAATTGGCGCTCGCTCATCTTCACCACCGTGAACGAGTAAGAGGTTCGCTTTTAATTTAGCAACGTTTTCAGAGGGAGACATGGCTTTTAGGGTGGCTTTATCTTGGCCAAGTACGTCCTTAAGATAGCTTGTTCCTGAACGTGTTCTGGCGATGTCACCTTCATTAAACATCAACTCCAGATCATACACACCGGCAACCCCTACCGCGCATTTAAACATATCGGGCGCCAATACGGCACTTTGTAGTGCGCTATAGCCGCCAAAGCTACCGCCAGCGATACATACCCGTTCCTTATCGGCAAAGCCTTGGTCAATGACGTATTGAGTTGCGTCTATTATGTCGTGCTGAATATCGGAGCCCCATTTTCGATAGCCAGCTTGCTGGAAGCCCTCACCATAACCACCTGAGCCGCGGAAGTTAACCTGCAACACCGCCATGCCGTTTTGAGCAAGTAATTGATTTTGTGCATCAAATCCCCACCAATCACGAATGCCATGGGGACCGCCATGGGGATTAACGACCAAGGGTAGATTTTTGGCTTCTTTGCCATAAGGTAGCGTTAAGTAGCCGCTTATTTTTTGGCCGTCACGGTTAGTGAAGCTAATAGGTTTGACCTCCGCCATTTGCTCTGGGTCGAGCCATTTACGGGCGGCGGCGAGATACTCTAGCTTGAGCTTTTTCGTATCAAACACATAGTAATCACCGGGATTGCGGTCATTAAATGCAATCACCACCAATTGCTCACCATTACGGGTTTCGCTGACAATCCGTACTTGATGCCCAGGTAGGGCAGCAATTAAATCCTTAAGTAGTTTGGCGTGGCTGTCGTTGTTATCCACAAAGGCATAGCTTGGATAGCCATTTTCAAACTCAACGGCATAAAGCTGCTTATTGGTACCGTTGATCCAGAAGTTATTGGGATCAACGACCTCATCTTGAATGATCTCGGCCTTCTCGCCTGTTTCGAGGTTGATGCGATAGACGCCTAAGGTTTCAGTGCCTACTCGACCCGCAGCATAGATGGTATTTTTATTATCAGCGAAGGAGATCGGTGTAAAATCACTTAAGCCAAGGTTGAGTTTATCGGTATTTATCCACTCGCCATCTTTGCGGTAAAACACTTTAGTGATGTTTTTGCTGTCTTTCCCTGCCACAAAGCGGACTTCACCATCATGGTCGGTCATAAAGCGAGCTTGGCCTATGGGAGAGCCTGTGATGCGTTTACGCACCCCGCTAAAAAGGTCAACGCGGTAGACATCCTGAGGCGTTTCACTCAAGTCAGGGGCACCAGTCCATGGGAGCGCATTGACCAGCATATAGCGTTCATCATCCGGAAGAGGATCCAGAATGAATGCTGTGGCATTTATGGCGGTGTTTTTCTTGATATTTGAACCTGTCTGTTGCTCACCGCTGTTATATCCAAAGAGATATTTAGGGCGAGAACCATCGGCGTTGACCGCCATTAATTCGCCGTAGTATTGGGGCACATCGCTCCAGCCCTTAAGGTATTCTTTTGCCAGTACAATACGCTCGCTATTGGCCCATTCATAGGTGCCTACCTGGGCGTTGCTTGGGAAGCGAATCGCATTCAGCAGTTTTTTGGTTTGAGCATCTAATACTATGAGTACATTTTTACCCTCAACACTGGTAATTGCACTTAAGTATTTGCCGGTAGGTGATATTTTCACATCAGCGTACTCATCACCGCGACTGAATAATTGTGATTGTGATAATGCATTCTTGGCCGATGTTTCAGCCGCGAATGTGTTGATTGGCATGATGGGTAAGCAAATTACGGCCAATGCAGCAAATGGCAAAGATTTCATCTGACATCCTTGTAATATTATTGTGGTTTTAGTTTTAACAATGTGTAAACAAGATTAAAGCAAAAGCACTACTGATACAAGGAGTCGGGATAAAAGAAAGGACGGTGATTACCGTCCTTTATGTTGATAAATCATTAGCTTTGCAACAGCTGATGCTGAATAAAGCGCCACTGTTCATCGAAGTGTTGTGTGGGTTTTAGTTTAAACTCACTGCGGACAAATTGAGCAATTCGCCCCTCTGCGAAGGCTAACAGCAAATTAGCTAAAATAGCCTCATCTAAATTAAAGCCTTTGCCTTCTCGCAGGGTCTTTTCCCGCAAAATTTGCTTAAGTTGAGTTTCTATTTTTGCAAATAGCGTACTAATGCGGCTACGCAGACGCTCATTTTCACCTAAAAGCGCATCACCATTGAGGACGCGCGAGATCCCTGGATTACGCTCGGCAAAAATCAGCAGTAGTTGCAGCACCAGTTGACAGCGTTTCATGGTGTCTTTTTCATCATCCATGATGATGTTGATACGAGAGAGTAATGACTCTTCAATAAACTCAATTAACCCTTCGAACATCCGTGCCTTACTCGGGAAGTGGCGATAGAGTGCCGCTTCCGATACGCCGACTTCTGAGGCGAGTTTAGCGGTGGTAATACGTTGTCCTGGGCTGGTTTCTAGCATTTGTGCTAGGCATTGCAGTATGTGTTCACGACGATTAATTTTTGGGCTTACAGCCATTGCAGTATCCTTCGCTCAATAACGATTCAGGTTATTTAGTGCCAGAATGGCCAAATCCACCTTCACCACGGTCTGAGCTATCGAACTCATCAACGAGTTTGAATTGTGCTTGTACCACAGGGACAAACACCAGTTGTGCGAGACGATCACCGATTTCTAAGGTAAATGGGGTATCGCTGCGGTTCCAACAAGAGACCATTAAGGGCCCCTGATAATCCGAATCGATGAGGCCAACGAGATTTCCAAGGACGATACCGTGCTTATGCCCAAGGCCTGAACGCGGTAAAATCACTGCTGCAAGGCCTGGATCTGCTACGTGGATGGCGATACCCGTTGGGATTAACTGAGTTTCTCCTGGGGCTATCGTCATTGTGGTATCTATCATGGCGCGAAGATCCATGCCTGCGCTGCCTGGTGTGGCATAGGCAGGCAGCGGGAATTCAGAGCCAATACGGGAATCGAGGATCTTTAATTCAATCGGTGTTTTCATTTGTGTTGTTTTTCTTTCACTATCAACGAAAGTAATTGGCGAGCCAACGTGAGTTTATCGGTAGCAGGCAAATCTTGACTACCCTGTGGCCAGAATACGCGCAGGGCATTGGCATCGGCGTTAAAGCCTAGACCAGCAACGGATACATCGTTTGCCGCGATCATATTCAAATTTTTACGTTTGAGTTTATCGCGGGCGTAGGTCTCTACATCATGGGTTTCTGCGGCAAATCCCACCATAAAAGGACGGTTTGCCAAGCTTGCGACCGTCGCTAAGATATCAGGATTCCTCACCAGCGCAAGTTGCATTTCTTCCGCTGACTTTTTGATTTTACTGGTGGCAATATCGCTGACTCGGTAGTCAGCAACCGCCGCACAGCCGATAAAAATATCTTTATTATCAACATTCTCCATCACAGCATCGAGCATATTCTGTGCCGATTCGACATTGATGCGCGTCACCCCTTCAGGCGTGGCTAAATTTACGGGTCCTGCGACCAAGGTCACATCGGCGCCCATATCGGCCGCGGCCTTCGCTAAGGCAAAGCCCATCTTGCCAGAGCTGTGATTAGAGATATAGCGTACAGGGTCGATGGCTTCGCGGGTTGGGCCTGCGGTGATCAGTACCGATTGGCCTGCTAGCGGTTGTGATTCCTGTTCAGCATAGACATCTTTTGTTGCAAAAAAGCGACTCGCAAGTTCGGCAATTTCGAGCGGTTCGAGCATGCGGCCTGGGCCCACTTCACCGCAGGCTTGACTGCCACTTGCCGGTCCCCAAAGGGTGTAACCACGGCTTTGTAAACTGGCTAAATTGGCTTGAGTGGCGAGATTACGATACATCTGCTGATTCATCGCAGGGCAGAGCGCAATTGGCGCTTCAGTGGCAAGACAAGTGGTGGTGATAAGCTCATCCGCCATGCCTGCATTGATTCGGGCGATAAGATTTGCTGTAGAAGGGGCGATAATGACTAAATCGGCCCAGCGCGCCAGTTCAATATGCCCCATCGCCGCTTCGGCAGCGGGATCGAGTAAGCTCGATGATACAGGATGTCCTGATAAGGCTTGCAGTGTGAGTGGGGTAATAAATTCCATCGCACTTTGGCTCATGACCACACGTACATCAAAGCCGCGTTCTTTTAAGCGGCGCACTAAATCCGCACTTTTGTAGGCCGCAATGCCGCCACCAATACCCAGCAGGACGTTTTTCGTTATCAGGCTCACAGACATCATCCGAGATTGAAATAATGTCGCCAACCATACCACAAAGCGATGAATTGGCGTGACTGTCCCAGTTCAAAAAATCTCGTCCATACTTGCTAAAGTAAAAATATGCGACGACAGGAGGTCACATGGCGATTAAGGATTGGCCAGAGGGCGAAGGGCCGCGGGATAAGTTATTGCTAAAAGGCGCTAGTCATCTCTCGGATGCCGAATTACTGGCGGTGTTGTTGCGTAATGGCCTGTCTGGGCTGAATGCCGTAGACCTTGCCCGCTCACTTATTCAAGAATTTGGTGGTTTAAGAAGCTTACTTTGTGCACCAAAGCATCAGGTGTGTCGACTTCCTGGCGTGGGACCTGTAAAATACGCCCAGCTTCAAGCCGCGGCTGAATTAGCGAGGCGTGTGGCACAAGAAAACCTGCAGAGAGGTCAGGTTTTGACAAATCCCGATTTAACTCGGGATTATTTAATGAGACAATTAGCTGACCGCTCCTATGAAGTGTTCGCAATTTTGCTGCTGGATAGCCAGCATAGAGTGATTCAGTTCGTCGAATTATTCCGCGGAACAATAGATTCAGCCTCAGTGTACCCACGTGAAGTGGTGAGCTTAGTGCTGGAGAAAAAGGCTGCTGCCGTCATAGTGTGTCACAATCATCCGTCTGGTATTGCCGAGCCCAGTCAGGCTGACAGACGAATAACTGAGCGATTAAAAAATGCGTTGGCAACCATAGATGTATCCCTGTTGGATCATATGGTTGTTGGTGATCGAGAGATAGTTTCCTTCGCGGAACGAGGCTGGATTAATTAATCTAACACTTGATCTTCACTCTGTGATCGTGTATAAAATGCGCCCTCTTTGTGCCTCGGGCGACGGCCATACGAGGCACATTAATGCTCGAGCGTTAAAATTGTTTTTGGAGAAGATTGACATGTCAAGAGTATGCCAAGTTACTGGCAAGAAGCCGATGGTTGGTAACAACCGTTCGCACGCAAAAAACGCGACCCGTCGTCGTTTTTTACCTAACCTACAAAACCACCGTTTTTGGTTAGAAGAAGAAAAACGTTTCGTACAGTTACGTGTATCTACTAAAGGTATCCGTCTGATCGATAAGAAAGGTATTGAAGTTGTTGTTGCTGAACTTCGTGCCCGTGGCGAGAAGGTGTAATAGATCATGGCTAAAGCTAAAGGTAATCGTGAGAAGATCAAATTAGTTTCTACAGCTAAAACTGGTCACTTCTACACAACTGAAAAAAACAAGCGTAACATGCCAGAAAAAATGGAAATCAAAAAATTTGATCCAGTTATTCGTCAGCACGTTATCTACAAAGAAGCAAAAATCAAGTAATCCTTGTTTAGTGTTTCGAGAAAAGCCCCTTATCTAAGGGGCTTTTTTTTTGGCTTTTCGTCATCAAGATGAGATAAATCTGTCCCATATTTGGCGAGTGCGACTAAATCATATTTGGTTAAAAAAATGTAATCATTTATCAAAAGTGCAATTTTTTGAAAATATAAGCACTTTGTTGTATTAAAACTGCATTTTAATGAGAATAAATTCTTTATTGGTGAATTAAAATGCAATACTATACGCGGGTTTTCGTTATTCACTCCTGGTAAGCCATTTTGGGGTTACCAGCTTAAATATGAGGTGTAAACAACGCGTGCGTACCACTGAACTGGTTGATGGATTTCGTCATTCTGCCCCTTACGTTAATGCCCATAGAGGGAAAACCTTTGTGGTGATGTTGGGTGGCGAGGCTTTAGCACAAAATCAATTTCGCGGCATTTTGAATGACGTGGCGTTATTACACAGTTTAGGCATTAAAGTGGTGTTGGTGTATGGCGCGAGGCCGCAAATCGATGCAGCGTTAGCCGCCAATGGGATTGAACCCGCCTACCACGAAGGTGTACGTATCACGGATGAAGACTCACTCAAAGTCATTAAGCAAGTCGCGGGTGCATTACAGTTTGATATTACCGCGCGTTTATCGATGAGTTTAAGCAATACGCCGATGCAAGGTGCGCAAATTAACTTAGTCAGCGGTAACTTTGTGATTGCTCAGCCACTGGGCGTCGATAATGGTGTGGATTTTTGTCTAAGCGGCAAAGTGCGCCGTATTGATACTCAAGGGCTTAAGCGTCAGCTCGATAACCACTGTATCGTGTTGATGGGGCCGATTGCCGCATCCGTCACTGGCGAAAGCTTTAACCTCACGGCTGAAGAGATTGCTACTCAGGTTGCTATCAAGCTGAAGGCCGACAAGATGATTGGCTTTAGTTCGCAAAACGGCATCCTCGATCGCAATGGCGATGTGATTGCCGAATTAATGCCAAATGATGCGCAAAATATTCTGACTAAGCTTGCTGAGCAAGGTTCTGCCTGTGTGGGCACGATGGCTTTCCTCAAGGCAAGTATTGATGCGTGCCGTAATGGGGTGCCCCGTTGTCATTTGGTTAGCTATCTTGATGATGGTGCCTTGCTGCAGGAGTTGTTCTCCCGCGAAGGCATAGGCACGCAAATCGTGACAGAAAGCGCTGAGCGCCTGCGCCGCGCATCGATTAGCGATATTGGCGGCATATTGAATTTAATCCGTCCTCTGGAAGAGCAAGGCATTTTAGTGCGCCGAAGCCGTGAGCAGCTTGAGATTGAGATCGAGCAGTTTATGTTGATTGAGCGAGACGGCTTAGTGATTGGCTGCGCGGCTCTGTATCCGTTCGAGGAGGATAACGCCGGTGAGTTTGCCTGCTTGGTGGTACATCCAGATTATCGCGATGCGGATAGGGGCAGTCTGCTGCTGAAAAACATCATAGGTCAGGCGCGTCATCGGGGTTATTCCCGTTTATTTGCCTTGACTACCCGCAGCATTCACTGGTTCTTAGAGCATGGCTTTGTGATTGAAGATGTTGATGCATTGCCGCAGAAGAAAAAGCAGCTGTATAACTATCAGCGCCGCTCTAAAATTCTCGCCCTTGATCTGTAAGCTTTTTACGCTTGATAAGATGCCAGCCTAGCGCTGGCATTTTTGTTGACATAATATGTCTTTGTTGGCAGATTAAGCTTTTCTTCCTTAAGGACTGCCCACCATGGTGACTCAGTTTTTCTCCCTCGCACCTCTGACTCAAACTTCAATTTTAAGCTTTATTATCTTGTTGTTAGGTTTAGCTGGCGTACTGTGGATGTTGTGGGTTAAACCTATGCCGAAAGTGGCTAAATCGGCGAGCTTAGGCATCTTGTTAGTGATGATTGGCGGATTTTCTTGGGTGTTTTATCAATCCCATAATGCTGAAATCGCGTTAACCGACACCAAGCTAAAACTCGATATTCCCTTCTATAAAGTGCAATTAGCGCGTTCCGAACTGTTAGTCGAGCAGGCGCGTCTTATCAACTTGAAGCAGGAGGCGGATTTGGCACCCAGCTTTAAAACCAATGGTATAGGTATGCCAGGGTATCAACTTGGCTGGTTTAATTTGAAGGGGAAGGGCAAGGCATTTGTGGCAGTGACGGATAAATCCGAGCTAGTGTTAGTGCCAACGACACGAGGCTACAATCTGCTCTTGTCTGTGCCCGAGGGCGAGAAGTTTTTAGCCCAGTTACAAAAGTAGGCGGTTAAGTTATACGCTCACTTAACCATGACCGACTTTTGTGACTGTGGGCTACGGCGTGATGTTATCGCGCCGTTTTTCGTTTATAAGCCATATCGAAGGTGAACACCAACAGGGCGCTCCAGATAAAGCCAAAGGTGATGCTCTTCTCGGCATCGAAGGGTTCATTGAATAAGGTAACCGCGAGGATAAACATAATACTCGGGCCGATATATTGGAAAAAGCCGAGCATAGACAATGGAATACGTACCGCTGCACCAGCAAAACACAATAGTGGAATCGTGGTAACAATCCCGGCTGCCATCAACAATAAATTAAGGTGCCAATCGTTGGTGAGCATATTCGCCGTGGCGCTATCTAAGGTTGCGACCAGATAAACCAATGCGACCGGAAGTAGGATGGCGGTTTCGACTAGCAGACCCGATTTAGCATCCACGTTGACCTTTTTACGCAGCAGAGCATATACCCCGAAGGTGCCCGCTAAGGCGAGGGATACAATAGGGATCGAGCCGAATGAGACTAATTGGATCAGCACGCCAGCACTCGCCAGCGCGACGGCAAACCATTGCAACTTACGTAATCTTTCCCCTAAAAACAGCATGCCGAGCAGCACATTGAGTAATGGGTTAATAAAATAGCCTAGGCTAGCATCGAGCATATGATCATTATTCACTGCCCAGATAAAAATCAACCAGTTGGCTGCAATTAATAGGGAGGTGATGGTGAGCACGAGTAGCTGTTTTGGCTGTTTAAACAACTGGCGCAGTTTTCCAAAACCGCCAATAAACAGCATGATGATCACCATAAATACAAATGACCAGATCACCCGATGCAGTAAAATTTCGGTCGCCGAAACATGGTGGAGTAGTTTGAAATATAAGGGCGCAAATCCCCACATACAGTAAGCACTGACGGCAAGTAGGATCCCTTTGCGGTATTCGGTATCAGGCATGAGACATCTTCGAAGGACAACAGGACGGCGATTGTAGGAGGCTATGGGAATTGACTCAAGGTGTGTACAACCGCCTTTTTCGTTACAGGATGTCTCTAATGCCGAGTGCTCAACAAAAAGAAGAGGGGAAACAGCTGAATAATCAAGGTGTTTCCCTTTTGTTTATTGATGTTGAATGCGGTAAATCAATCTTGAAAAAACGATGGGTGACAAGGGACTAGCCCACCATATAAGTGCCAGTGCCGAAGGCGATATGGGTTCCTTGCTCATTGTGTAACTCCATTCGGCAGACCGAGACGCGATTGCCAGCTCGGATCACACTGCCGGTGCCAGTGAAAATCTGTCCACGCCCGGGGCGCAGGTAATCGACACGCATATCAATAGTGCCTAAGGTTTGCAGTCGTTGTTGTAACTCTTCAACCGTCCAATCATCACGGCTAGCGACCAGTCCTGCAAAGGCGGTGAGCCCTCCTACGACATCAAGCACTGTGGCGGTGACACCACCGTGGAGAATTTGTTGATGAATATTGCCAATGAGCTCTGGCTTCATATTGATCACCACTTCAACGCCATCTATGTCGTATCGCTTGATATCCAGACCCAATAAATTATGAAACGGCACGTGCTGGTCAAACACTTCGGCAACACGTTTGAGTACTTCGGCTTGAATTGGGGTTGTCATGCTGTTCGTCCTTGTAGGCTGTAGGGCTTCTTAGAATAGGGTCGAAGCGTGCGCAATGGCATTCGACTTAGAGCAATTAATCTACCGCTAAGCCTATGCCTAATGCAACTTAAGCCGCTGTGCAGGCAAATCGTCTTAGGTGTTGTGATGAGCTGTGGATGTAGGCTAAACCTATTATCTGATTGTTGGCGTGGGCCAGTTTGGGCAAGATGGCGCAAGACAGGAGCGATTCTGTCCTTTAGAATAGGCGCCCTTACTTTTTAGCTAGAAGATCCATGGAAACTCAGTTACTCGACATACATGATGATCCGCTGTCTCAACGCCTGGCGCAGGTGTTTGGTTACCGTGACTTTAGGGACGGTCAGCGCGAGGTTATCGAACGTGTATGCAGTGGTGAGGACTGCCTGGTGATCATGCCCACCGGCGGCGGTAAGAGTCTGTGTTACCAGTTGCCCGCACTGCTGATGTCTGGCATCACTATCGTGGTTTCACCACTGATTTCATTGATGAAAGATCAGGTCGACAGCCTGTTGCAGACGGGGGTTAATGCCGCTTATTTAAACTCATCGCAGCCGCGGGAGCAGAGTGTAGAGGTGCTTAGGCAGTTGCATCGCGGTGAGCTCAAACTGCTTTATGTGTCTCCTGAACGCTTACTTACTGGCGATTTTATCGAGCGCATGCGCTCCTTGCCGCTGTCGATGTTTGCTATTGACGAGGCGCACTGCATCAGCCAGTGGGGGCATGATTTTCGACCCGAATATGCCGCCCTTGGGCAGTTAAAGCAGCTTTTTCCCCATGTGCCTATGATGGCGCTCACCGCCACCGCGGATCAGGCGACGCGACAAAATATTTGTGAGCGCCTAGGGATTAATCCCTTTAGATTACTATCGAGTTTCGATCGGCCCAATATTCGCTATACGGTTGCCGAAAAGCTCAATGCCGCGAATCAATTACGACAGTTTTTACTGCAACAAAATGGCAGTAGCGGCATAGTCTACTGTAGCAGTCGACGCCGCGTGGATGAGGTGGCAGAAAGGCTCACCCTGCAAGGGTTTCATGCTAAGGCTTACCATGCGGGCATGACGGCAGAAGAGCGCGGCGAAGTGCAGGATAGCTTCCTTAAAGATCAAATAGATATTGTCGTTGCGACCGTCGCCTTTGGTATGGGGATTAACAAATCCAACGTGCGCTTTGTGGTGCATTACGATATCCCTAAGAGTATCGAAGCCTATTATCAAGAAACTGGCCGAGCGGGCCGTGATGGACTCGAGGCCGAAGCCTTTATGTTGTTCGATCCTGCCGATATTGGGCGAGTGCGCCATCTTATCGAGCAATCGGAGCCAGGGCCGCAGCAGCAGGTAGATTTCCATAAACTCAATACCATGGCCGCCTTTGCCGAGGCGCAAACCTGTCGGCGCCAAGTGCTGTTGCATTACTTCGATGAAAGCGCATTAGAACCCTGTGGTAACTGTGATATTTGTCTTGACCCGCCTAAGCGTTATAACGGCACCGAAGATGCGCAGAAGGTGCTTTCTTGTATTTATCGACTCGGACAACGCTTTGGTATTAATCATTTGATTGAAGTGTTGCGTGGCTCCAAGGGCGCCGCGATTGTTGATCGTGGCCACGATAAACTCAGCACATGGGGGATTGGTAAAGATAAGAGCCATGAATATTGGTTGAGTGTTATTCGCCAACTGATCCATTTGGGCTTAGCGAGTCAAGATATTACTCGAGGCTCGTCCATTACTTTAAATCCTTCGGCAAGGCCAATATTGAAGGGAGAGGTGGCGTTGATGTTGGCTGAGCCGCGAATTCAACTCACCAGCATAAAGCGTAAAACGACACAGTCGAGAGTGCCGCTTAACTATGATCGCAAGTTATTTGCCCGCCTTAAAACACTGCGCCGCACCATTGCCGAAGAGCAGGATGTGCCGCCTTATCTGGTGTTTAACGATGCTACTTTAGCGGAAATGGCGGCTATGATGCCGACAAGCCCTGGGGAAATGCTGGCAGTTAATGGCGTGGGGGAGCGTAAACTCAGTCGATTTGGCGGTGAGTTCCTCGACGAAATAGCCGCTTATTTAGCGGGGGAGTAGTCGTTTTGTGTATCGGTCACCTTGAGTTTGCTGAGTTGATTGATATTGGCACGTTTCACTAAAGAATCCAAAGTATCAAACTGTTGCATCACTGCAATCCCGATATTGACCTTGCTTGATCCTTGTGATGTTTGAATTGTGGGCGTTAATTGGTTGACGACTCGTTGTGCGCCGCGGGCGGAGGTGTAAGGTAGCACTATCACAATTTCATCCATCGAATACCGTAATAGTATGTCTTGCTCACGGAGTTTATCTTGTAATTTATCGATCAAGGTTGGCAGATCGACTTGGCGAATTTGGCTAGCATTAAAAAGTAATAATGTCAGTGGATAAGCGCCCTGTTTGGCACTATGCAGGGTGAGCTCAAGCTGCTGAATAGGTGCAAGGCGCTTGGATTTGGTGTCAGGTGATGGGGCGTGTTTATTTTGCTTATCAATAAAGTACCAAATGGCGCCACCTAAGAGTGTCATGCTCACTAAAAACAAGGTGCTAAAGGCCCAATCTACATTCAGCTCATCCAGTAAGGTGGGATTGCTCTGTGGATCATCTGCGCTGAGTTGCTGTAATCCCTGCTGATTTAATCTGGCTTTAAACTGCAAAATTCGCATGTTGTTTATTGATTCGTTAGCCAGTTCTGCGGCATCGAAGCGCTTTTGTAAAAATTCGTAGGCGAGTTTGTAGTTATCTTGAGTGTGGTAATAATCACTCAATATACCATAAAACCATTTAAGATCAGTGTATTGCTTAAGCGTTTCGCCTTGTTCAATGGCAGAGTGCATGAGTGTTAGCGCTGCTTCATCCCTATGTTGTGCAAATCGTACTTGAGCGAGTAAACGAGTCGAACGCATCATGGCAACCTGTTGCTTTTGCTGCTTAAAAGTGTTCATTGCAATGGAGATATACTCTTCGGCTGTATCAATTTTGCCTTTATCAAGAGAAATTGAAGCCAGAATGGCATAGCTGTAGGCGAGTTCAAGTGGGGAGCCTATTTCTGGTAGTAAAGTTTTGGCTTGTTTTTCTAGTTGATCACTGTATTCACGCTCACCATTATCTAGTGCAATCCGCGCGGCATTGCTCAGCAGTACATGCCGGACTTTTCCTTGGGCATCAGCACTTTTTAATGCCAATCTAGTGTAATACATGGCTTGGGGTAAATCTTCGGTGGCATAGAGTAAGCTCCCCATCGCAGCATAGACATAACCCTCTGGCGGCCAGACCCAATTTTGCGTTTGAGTATGGATATCGGGATAGATATCAATAGCGATGCGTAAATCTTCAATTGCGGAGGAAAAATTCTCCGTATTGGTATCCAGTTGCCCTCTTAAGCGGAGTGCATCGATAAGGGCTTGTGGCTGCTGGTAGCGTCTAGCAAGAGTAATTGCGGAGTCCAGTATGGGTAATGCATCTTTAATATTGTCGTAATTTAGATAGGCATCGGCCTGACAATTCAAAAAATAGGGGCGTGCTTGATCTAACTTAAGCTGTTTAGCATGGGCTTCACCCATTTGCGCAAGATTAATCGCCGCTTCATTTTCACCGAGTTGTAACAGGTTTTGACACTTCAATATACTGAGGCGAAGTTTATCAATATTGCTGGTATTATCAGTTTGTTGCTGCTTTTCTAATGCGGTAATTTGTGCCAAAGCCTTGGTTGGATACTGATAAACTTCCGATGTCAATTTATCTAACTGCTCATTAGCGCAAGCCCATAATGGCACAAGCCACAATAATAGGCTCAGCGCTAAGACGCGAAAATCCATTTTTTGCTCCATACCGTGCATTTATTCTAGTATCCGTAACTTCGGGCGAGGATTATAACGTGTCTCAGGTTATTTTTGCATAAAAAATGATTTTTTTGTTAAAAGTTTGAGGTGCAGCATTTAATTTATTTATCTTGTATTGCAAGGGATTAACAATACAACCTTGAGACAAACATATCTGTTTCTGCCATTTTGCAGCAGATATATTAAGGAACATGAAAAAAATTGGGGTTGACACATTTAGCCAAGCAAGTTAAATATTAACCAAAGCAATATTCAATCAACAGAATAAATATTTAATTTAAATGAATAGAATTAGCAGCAAACTCGACCTCCTCCTTCTCTCTCTCGCGCCACAAACGCGGAGGTCTTAGTGTTGCTCGCTCGATAGATAGGCAAAACACTCATAAACCCCGCACCGATGTTGCGGGGTTTTTTGTATCTGAATACAGCAAAAGTTAAATAATGAACGGTGACGTTCCATGGAGAAACCCGATGTCTAACAGAGTCATTATATTTGATACCACCTTACGTGATGGCGAGCAGGCGTTAGCGGCAAGCTTGTCGGTCAAAGAAAAGTTACAGATCGCCATGGCGCTGGAACGTCTCGGTGTGGATGTGATGGAGGTCGGGTTTCCCGTATCTTCCCCCGGCGATTTTGAGTCGGTGCAAACCATTGCTCGCACCATTAAAAATAGCCGAGTGTGCGCATTATCCCGCGCCTTGGAAAAAGATATTGATGCCGCCGCTCAAGCATTATCGGTGGCTGATCAGTTCCGCATTCATACGTTTATCTCCACCTCGACCATCCATGTTGAGAGCAAATTAAAACGTTCATTCGAGCAAGTGTTGGAAATGGCGGTCGGTGCAGTGAAATATGCCCGTCGTTTTACCGATGATGTTGAATTTTCATGCGAAGATGCGGGGCGTACGCCGATTGATAATTTGTGCCGTATGGTGGAAGCGGCGATTCATGCGGGGGCTCGCACTATCAATATCCCAGATACCGTGGGTTACACAGTGCCAAGCGAGTTTGGTGGCATTATTCAAACCCTGTTTAATCGCGTACCGAATATCGACCAAGCCATTATTTCGGTTCACTGCCACGATGACTTAGGTCTGTCGGTCGCCAATTCGATTACTGCTGTGCAGCATGGCGCGCGCCAAATCGAATGTACCATGAATGGGATTGGTGAGCGTGCGGGTAACTGTTCTTTAGAAGAGATCGCCATGATCTTAGCGACCCGTAAGAACCTGCTAGGGTTTGAAACGGGGATCAATGCGAAGGAAATTCACCGAACCTCAAATTTAGTCAGCCAGTTGTGCAATATGCCAATCCAGTCGAATAAGGCGATTGTTGGCGCTAATGCCTTTACCCATTCGTCGGGGATTCACCAAGATGGCATGTTAAAAGCGCAAAACACTTATGAAATTATGACGCCAGAGAGCATCGGCCTGAATCGTAACAATCTGAATATGACCTCGCGCTCCGGCCGCCATGTGATTAAGCATCGCATGGAGGAAATGGGCTACAGCGAGCAGGATTACAACTTGGATGCCCTGTATGAACAGTTTTTAAAATTGGCGGATAAAAAGGGCCAAGTCTTCGATTATGACTTAGAAGCCTTAGCCTTTATGGAGACACAAGCCGCAGAAGATAACTTCTACCAATTACAGCAATTGGTGGTGCAATCTGATTCAACCGAAGGCGTGGCCACGGCAACGGTGCGTATTGATGTCGGCGGTGAGATTAAAACTGAGGCCGCTACAGGCAATGGCCCTGTTGATGCTGCCTATAATGCTATCGCCCGCGCGACTGACCGCCGTATCGATATCATCAGCTACAAATTGGGGGCTAAGGGCGTAGGACAAAATGCGCTCGGCCAAGTTGATATTACCGCGGTTTACCATGAGCAAAATTTCCACGGTGTCGGGTTAGCGACCGACGTGGTTGAGGCATCAGCCCGTGCATTAGTGCACGTGATGAACCTGACATGCCGCGCCGATAAGGTTGCAGATTACAAACAGAATATGCATAAAAACAAAGAGCTGGGCGGCGTATAGCCAAGGCAATATCGAGCATAAAGTTTTCACATTGAAGGAGTGAACGGGCGTATGAGTTATCAAATTGCAGTATTAGCCGGGGATGGCATTGGGCCTGAAGTGATGGCCGAGGCGCGTAAGGTGTTAAAAGCGGTTGAGGCACGTTTTGGTCTTAATATTGAATACACTGAATATGATGTTGGCGGTATCGCCATCGACAATCATGGTTGTCCATTGCCAGAGGCAACACTGAAAGGCTGTGAAGCGGCCGATGCCATTCTATTTGGCTCTGTCGGTGGCCCCAAATGGGAAAAACTGCCGCCCAATGATCAGCCCGAGCGCGGTGCATTGTTACCGCTACGGGGTCACTTCGAACTGTTTTGTAACCTACGCCCCGCTAAATTGCATGATGGTTTAGAGCATATGTCACCGCTGCGCAGCGATATTTCTGCCCGGGGTTTTGATGTCTTGTGTGTACGTGAGTTAACGGGTGGGATCTACTTCGGAAAGCCTAAGGGGCGCCAAGGTGAAGGTGAGAGCGAAGAAGCCTTCGATACCATGCGTTACAGCCGCCGTGAAATTAGCCGTATTGCGCGCATTGCCTTTGAAGCCGCTCGCGGACGCCGTAAAAAAGTCACTTCGGTCGATAAGGCAAACGTATTGGCTTGCTCGGTATTGTGGCGCCAAGTGGTTGAAGAAGTGGCGGTCGATTTTCCCGACGTTGAGCTGGAACATATCTATATCGACAACGCGACCATGCAGTTGCTGCGCCGCCCCGATGAGTTTGACGTTATGCTGTGTTCTAACTTGTTTGGCGACATTTTATCGGATGAAATCGCCATGCTGACGGGTTCTATGGGCTTGTTGTCTTCGGCGAGCATGAATAGCACTGGCTTTGGTTTGTTTGAACCCGCAGGTGGCAGTGCGCCGGATATCGCAGGTAAAGGTATTGCTAATCCGATTGCACAAATTCTGTCGGCGGCACTGATGCTGCGCCACAGCTTAAAGCAAGAAGAGGCGGCAAGTGCGATTGAACGTGCTGTGACTAAGGCGCTGAATTCTGGCTATTTAACCGGTGAGCTATTAAGTAGCGACCAACGCCATAAGGCTAAATCGACGGTCGAAATGGGCAACTTTATCGCCGATGCGGTTAAGGCAGGTGTGTAATGACTAATCCTTCAATATCAAGCGCTCCGAAAACCCTGTATCAAAAGGTGTGGGATGCTCACGTTGTAGCAACTCCCGAGGGTGAAGCACCGATCATTTATGTTGACAGACACTTAGTCCATGAAGTGACATCTCCCCAAGCTTTTAGTGGCTTAAAAGTGGCTGGGCGTAAGTTACGCGCCCCAGAAAAAACCTTCGCGACCATGGATCACAACACCTCGACTCGCAGCGCCAGTCTTGATGCCTTAAGCCCGATGGCGCGCACTCAGGTCGAGACCTTGGCGCAAAACTGTAAAGACTTCGGCGTACGCTTATATGATATTCACCATCCTAATCAAGGGATTGTGCATGTGATGGGGCCTGAGCTTGGGATTACCTTACCCGGCACTGTGATCGTCTGTGGTGATTCTCACACCGCGACCCACGGCGCCTTTGGCGCCTTGGCCTTCGGTATCGGCACTTCCGAGGTGGAGCATGTGTTGGCGACCCAGACTCTGCGCCAATTAAAAGCCAAGACCATGAAAATCGAAGTCCGCGGTCAGGTCACCGATGGCGTAACGGCTAAAGATATCGTACTGGCGATTATCGGTAAGATTGGGATGGATGGCGGCACTGGCTATGTGGTTGAGTTTTGTGGTGAGGCGATTGAAGCGCTGTCGATGGAAGGGCGCATGACTGTCTGCAATATGGCGATTGAAATGGGCGCTAAGGCGGGGATGGTTGCGCCGGATCAAACTACCTTCGATTACCTAGAAGGTCGTGAATTTGCACCGAAGGGCGAAGATTGGGTGCGGGCGGTCACTGAGTGGAAAACACTGAAAACCGATGTTGGCGCTGAGTTTGATGCCACCGTGGTGTTGGATGCTGCCGATATCGCGCCGCAGCTCACGTGGGGTACTAACCCTGGACAAGTCGTTGCCATCGATGCGCCAGTGCCTAATCCTGCCGATGAGGTGAATCCAACGATTCGCGCTAGCATGGAAAAAGCACTGGACTATATCGGCTTAACTGCTGGTACGCCAATGACAGATGTGGCGATCAATAAGGTCTTTATCGGATCTTGCACTAACTCGCGGATTGAAGATTTACGCAGCGCAGCGAAGCATGCCAAAGGGCGCAAAGTGGCTGCGGGGGTTACGGCAATCGTAGTACCGGGTTCTGGCCAAGTGAAGGCACAGGCCGAGGCCGAAGGCTTAGATAAAATCTTTATCGAGGCCGGATTCGAATGGCGTTTACCGGGCTGCTCTATGTGTTTGGCGATGAACGATGACAGATTAGAGGCGGGTGATCGCTGCGCCTCGACCAGCAACCGTAACTTCGAAGGGCGCCAAGGCCGTGGTAGTCGCACGCACTTGGTGAGTCCGGCGATGGCTGCGGCGGCGGCGATTGCTGGGCATTTTGTCGATATCCGTAAACCTTACTAACCGTCATCCCAACAGGAGAAGTTAATGCAACCTTTTACTTGCCATACAGGGCTTGCGGTGATGATCGACAGCGCCAATATCGATACCGATCAAATTATCCCGAAGCAATTTTTATCTAAGGTGACGCGCGATGGATTCGGCGTGCACCTATTTCACGATTGGCGTTATCTCGATGATGCGGGAGATGTGCCTAATCCTGATTTCACTCTAAACAAACCTCGCTATAGCGGCGCCTCGATTCTGCTGGCGCAGGAAAACTTTGGCTGTGGTTCTAGCCGTGAACACGCCCCGTGGGCATTGGCGGATTTTGGCCTGCGCGCCATTATCGCCCCGAGCTTTGCCGATATTTTTTATGGAAACTCCATCAATAACGGTTTACTGCCGGTGAAGCTTAGCGCGAATGAAGTGCGTCAGTTAATGGATGAGGTGGCGAGCGAAGAAGGTGCACAAATCACCGTCGACTTAACCACTTGTAAGGTGACATCGCCTTCGGGGGCTGAGTTTAGCTTTACACTGGCTGAGTCAGCGCGACATAAATTGCTGAATGGGTTAGATGCCATTGGATTGACCTTATCCCACGGGACGCAGATTAGTGAATACGAATCACAAATCCCAAGTTGGCGACGCTGAGCTATTCGGCGAACACTTGTACCTTAATAGATGTTAATCTTAAACGCCTAGTTCGAAAACTAGGCGTTTTTATTATTTCTGCTTAAGCGGCTAAATGTAATTTATTGTATTTATTAGTTTAAAGTGAAGGGTGACTTTCCTGTATGGTAAGGAAAATGATCGATAGTGATTTGTGCTGAATTTTTATGAACAAAATGGCTTACAAGTGTTTAGGAGTTTTATTTTGTTTAATGTGTTGTTTTTTAAGTTAATTTAACTCTTGTGGTGCTTGCCTTGAAAATGCTTTCAGCAAATCTATCTTTGGAAATACACTGATTATTCTTGTTTTAAAAGTGATTTGCCTCACTAAAAATATTGATTAGATTGTTTTGGCTAGTTTTTTTATCTGTTTTATTCTCGCTTGTTGCAAACATCTTCTGCATCAGTAAACTGCCGACCATTCAATATGGAGTGTTTGCTCTATTTTGTGTGAGCGCCATTGTGATCCCGTGAATGGCACAAGATAACAATAACCTAGATTCTACGTCAGTACTTCAAAAAGCATAATCAAAGCCTTGATAAATATGCATTCCTTCGAAATTCAGCTTTCACCCATTGGGTGAAAGAAAAGTGCTCAAAAATA
>NZ_JAMDJP010000022.1:0-70694 GCF_023475945.1 Shewanella sp. 8A | reverse complement strand
GCATCAAGAGAAAGTAGAGCGGCAAGAGCAGGGTCAACTTGCTCTTGAATAAAGGCCCCCTTTTAGGGGGTTAAAACAAAGCCACCTTCTTCAGAAGGTGGATTCTTTACTTTGTAAATCGCGATTATTTTTTATTTCCTATCTCGAACTTAATATCATTCATCTTGTTTGGTGTAGGGGTATTCGGTAACGTTGATGGCATAATGCGATTATTTATTGCGTTTATCATATGTGATTTTTAGCTATTTGAAATTATTTCATCTATAAATTTAAGTTGTTTTCTTATCTTTTAATCAGAATGCGAAACCGTTAATTCTCTCTTGATTCTCTATGCTACTTAATGGCGATAGATAACTTGTCTTTTATTTTTAAGTAGTTGCTAAAATTCCTTTTGTTTAAGTAAACAGTTTACCATTCGCTTATGTTTTAAAAATCGATTTTTTATTGAGTATGGCATGCTTATTAACTGTTTTTATGGGTAATTGTTCCGTTAATAAGGTGTTTCAATATGTATCACTCCGTGTTAAAACGCTGAGCTGAAGTTCTATTGGTAACAGAAATTTAATCGATTCCTGTACTGAATAAATATTAAAAATTGAACTTTATAGAAATAAATCGATATAGCGAAGGAAGCGACAATGAAAACAAAAATTGCACTAGCAGTGTCTATGGCTCTGCTGTCATCTGCAGCAAATGCACAGACAGTATTATCTCCAACGGGTGAAACAATACAGTTAGATATTCCAGCCGAATTATCAAATGACTCAACTCGAGGCAGATTAACCGCAGTTAATAACCAAGATGTAAAATTTATTCCTGAACCAGAATTTGCCGAAGGTGAGCATACTTATATTGTTCGCTTACGTGACAGTGCTGTCGCGAATTATCAAGGGGAGATTCCTGGCTTCAAAGCAACTAGCCCACAACATGTAAAGTCGACCTCACAGGCAAAAGGCACTGGAAAGACTGGCAATGTTAAACTTAACGCCGCGGCTCCTGAGGTGAAAAACTACGTTAGTTTCCTTAAGGTTAAGCAAGAGCGCTTTTTGACGAGTGCCAGCGCAGCGATTGGTACACCGCTAGAGCCATTAACCACCTACCAATATGCACTCAATGGTATCGCTGTGCGTATGACGCAGGCGCAAGCGATAAAAATGGCTGAACTACCTGAGGTGATTTATATCGAACGTGAGCGTATTGAGCAGCTTGAGACCGATGTGAGTCAGGCACTGATCGGCTCCCCAAAGGTGTGGGACGGTAGTGCTACTGGCACCAAGGCTATGGGTGAGGGTGTGGTAGTCGCGATTATCGACTCGGGGATTAACTCTGATCATGCCTCGTTTGCCGATATTGGCGGGGATGGTTATGACCATACAAACCCCTTAGGCCAAGGGATTTATATTGGTGATTGTAAAACCGATTTTGCCAGCATGTGTAACGATAAGCTGATTGGTGTGCGTAGTTACCCTGAAATCACCGATATCTATGACGACGAAAAGATTTTTGGTGCGACGCCTCCCGCTAAAAATGGTGAAGACTACGGTGGTCATGGCTCGCATGTGGCCAGCACCGCGGCAGGGAATATCTTGCTTGATGTGCCTTATGTTGATGGAGAGGTTGGTAAGCTAGAAGGTGATGGTATCGCAACTGGCTTAAAGTTTGCGCAAATCTCTGGTGTGGCTCCCCATGCAAACATTATTGCATATCAAATCTGTAGACCTGGGGATGCGGGTGACAAGTATTCTGGTTGCCCGACTGTACCGATTCTTAAAGCCATAGATGATGCGATTAAAGATGGCGTGGATGTGATTAACTTCTCCATCAGTGGTGGCGGTAATCCATGGAATAGTGCAACTGAACAGGGTTTTTTAGCGGCGCGTAATGCGGGTATTTTTGCTGCCGTTGCAGCAGGGAATACGCGCCCAGCAACCGCAACCAGTGCCGCAATCACCCAGTCACCTTATTCGACTCCCAAAAATGCCCCATGGTATACCTCGGTGGCTAACTCGACTCACAATCGTGAAGTGGTACGTGAGCTGGAATTTAATGGTAAGACATTTGAATTCACCCCTGGCTCTGGCCCTGTGCAAACCGAAGTGATTAAAGGACTTCCTGTGTTTGCTGGCTCTGTCGATGCGACCAATGTGGAAGGTTGTAAAGTCTTCCCCGCCGATGCCTTTAAAGACAAAATAGCGGTCATTAAACGGGGAACATGCGATTTTACAACTAAAGTATCGGGTGCATTAGCTGCGGGTGCTAAAGCGGTGATCGTCTATAACCGAGATGGCGAAGGCAATGATCGTTTAAAAATGGCTTCCCTCGAGACATTAAATATACCAGCGGTATTTATTGGTAATACCGATGGCGTTGCCTTAATCGAGGCCATGGCCGCCAATCCTGCTGTAGAGTTAACTTTAACCCCGACACCGCAAGCGATTAGCCGTGAGGCCGATGTGTTATCGGCTGGCTCACTGATTGGCCCAAATGCGACCAATG
The DNA here is from genome assembly GCF_023475945.1 of Shewanella sp. 8A. Classification (NCBI taxonomy): domain Bacteria; kingdom Pseudomonadati; phylum Pseudomonadota; class Gammaproteobacteria; order Alteromonadales; family Shewanellaceae; genus Shewanella; species Shewanella sp. 8A. The sequence continues at coordinate 68,198 of NZ_JAMDJP010000022.1, read as the reverse complement.
ATGTGATTGTGCCTTCGGTGGCCGCGCCTGGTTCGGATATTTACGCTGCTTATTCTGATCAACAATTTGGTCACGATAAATCGGGCACAAATCCTGCCGACTTTACCCTCATGTCGGGCACTTCAATGGCAAGTCCCCATGTTGCGGGTGCTGGCGCACTGTTAAAGTCGCTGCATAAAGACTGGACGCCGGACAATATCCGCTCCGCATTAATGCTGACTGCAACGACCGCTCAGGCGATGAAAAAAGCCGATGCTAAAACCGTTGCCGATCCGTTTGACGTGGGCGCTGGCCGTATTCGCGTGGATTTAGCCGCTAAAGCCGGTTTAGTGATGGATGAAAGCGCACTGAACTATGAAATTGCAAATCCCTTATTGAACGGCGATCCTCGTAAGCTCAACGTGCCTAGTATGGCTGATTCTCGTTGTGTCAATACCTGTACTTGGACCCGTACCGTAACCGCAACCCAAGATGGTAGCTGGACGGCGAAGGGCCAAGCGGTGACAGATAAGCTGGCACTAACGGTTTCGCCTGAAAGCTTTACCCTGAAAAAAGGTGCAAGCCAAACCATTACTGTCACCGCCGATGTAACGCAAGTGGGCGCAGATTGGGGCTTTGGCAACTTAGTGCTCGAGTCAGCTAACTTCCCTACGGCGACTATGCCGATTGCGGCTAAGATTGGTAAGCGTAACCTGCCAAACTTGGTGAGCATTCAAGCGACTCGTAATTCGGATGAGATCACTCTTGAAGGCTTAAAGGCGGTGGATTTTGCTAGCGTTGGCGCCGAAGTGACGGGCCTCAAGCTAAGCCAAATCATTGAGTCAAGCGTGAAGCAAGACTCGAATAATGCTTCATATACAGATGATCTTGATGATGGCGTCAAAGTGTTTAAGTTTGACGTTAATGAAAATGCACTGTATTTCCGAACCTCAATTAGCTACACCACATCGCCCGATCTTGATATGTATGTGCTACTCGATAAAAACGATGGCAGCAAACTTGCTCGAGTGGCCTCATCAGCCAGAGATGGTTCAGAGGAAAGTGTCTTACTCAATAATCCTGTTAAAGGCACTTACTATGTGATTGTGCAAAACTACAGCGCTTCATCAGCGACGGCCGATGACGTGTTTGGTTTAAAACAATTGACCCTCTATGACACGGCTGAGGATAACCTCACGGCGACGCTTTCTGGCGATACCAATGACTTTGACGTTAAGCTGACGTGGAAGGATGCGCTTAAAGTCGGTGATGAAGGTTTAGCTATGCTGACCCTCACCACTGGCGATGACAAAGTAGCACCAGTGAAGCTCCCCGTCGTCTTTGAACGTGTAGGTGATGATGTGCTGTCGCCTCTGGGCAATACGCTGAGCGGTCAGTTAACACCGGGCGTGGCTAAGATGATGAAAACCCGTATCGAAGCCAATAAAACCCAAGTAACACGTGTTTATAACTTAGAAGCTATGCTGCCTGAAGGCCATGAAGTGGCTAACATCAGCCATGACGGTAAGCAAGATGGCAATAAGATCACTTGGACGATCGAGATGCCATCGGGCGCTGAAGCGAAAGACATCAGTTTTGAGCTTGTTCCACGTAAGGCGGGTGTTGATAATGAGTTAAGCCTGTCGAACAAGGTCAACAATGCGTCGTCAGAAACCTTGACTCAGCGCTATCAGTTTGATGTTGCTGAAGTGGCGCCTGTGGCCAAGGTTGAAGCGCCAACGTCAGTACAAGAAGGTAAGCCGTTGTTTATCGATGCCAGTAAATCATCGGATGCGAATAATGATCCGCTGACCTACAAGTGGACTCAGTTAGGTGGCGCAAGCTTTAATTTTGACCCCGCAGCGGCCAAATTAAACTTAGTGGCGCCAAGTGTGAATGGCGCGGCACAAACCGTGTCATTCCAACTGACGGTATCCGATAACCACGGCAATAGCGATTCAAGCTTAGTATCTGTCTCTATAACCGATACTCCGCCGAAGAAGGATGACGGTGGTGCCTTAGGCTGGTTAAGTTTATTACTGCTGCCATTTGCCTTTGGTCGCCGTAAACTGCGCTAAGTGGTTCGAGCTGAAACCAGTTAACCTTAGCATGTTTAAGGGTTAACCCTGATGAGGGCCGAGATTATCGGCCCTTTTTTATTGCCTGTTTATTATCGATTTTTCATTAAAAATTCCACAAAGGCGCGGTCGGCTTGGCTGACGGGGCGCTGTTTTTTCCAGGCGATATGCAGGTTTAAAAACACTGGCGGATCAAAGGGTTTCGCGAGGATGTCATCCTTAGGACTGATAGCCATTTCGAGTACGCTAGTGATACCAAATCCCTGTGACACAATTTGTTTGATCAAGTTAATCAGATTGGTCTCAAAGGCAATATTGGGCTTTTTACCCAAGTCTTTTGCCTGAGAGAGGATCCACTCGCGGTGAAAATAGCCGGTTTTGAACATTACCAGTTCATGGTCAAAGAAGTCGTTTAAGCTCACGGCAGAATGCTCGGCAAGTGGATGCTCGGCGCCCATGGCTATCACCATCTGCTCACGGATCAGTAATTGGCTATCAAAATCACTCTGCAGATCTTGGGCAGTAATGATAGCAATATCCACTTCTTCCTGTTGTAACATCCGCAGTGCGTCACGGGTACCGCCTTCGAACAGTGACAGCTTTAACTCGGGATATTGATGACGAAACGCCATAAGGCGTGAGGGCAGATAGAAGGAGCCCAGCATACCCGGCACCGCAATCCGAACTTCCCCCGAAGTGAGATTCGCCATGGCACGGATTTGTGCTTCCGCCTGCTTGATTTGTTTTAGGATCAACGTGGCATGTTGATGCAGCACTAAGCCTTCGGCGGTGAGCGCGAGGTGCTTGTCATTCTTATTACTGGTGCGATTAATCAGTGTCACTCCAAGTGACTGCTCAAGCCGTTTAATACTTTGACTCAGGGCAGGCTGCGCCATATTGAGCTTCTTGGCCGCGGCGGTAAAACTGCCAGTATTTGCAAGTGCATCTAAGTGTTTAAGTTGGCGTATATCCATGGTGTGAGCCTTTTGCTTGTGATGCACGCTTACGCGCGACAATTTGCGATAACCATGTCAGTTATAAAAATTTGCCATAACAAAAATCAATAATGTCGATATAAATTATCTATTATTGTTATGTTATGCCCAGTGCTAACCTTTGTCTATTCTTAGAGTGAGGCGTTATCGAGGCTAAAAGTGCAAGCCGTGTTAGACACTATTATCGACAATAAACAACGTGATACCCGACTGATGTGGGCACTGTGTGTGGCTTCCGTGGTGGTATATATCAATCTGTATTTGATGCAGGGCATGTTACCGCTGATCGCTGAGCATTTTGCCGTATCGGGATCGCAGGCTACGCTCATTCTCTCTGTGACCAGTTTTTCATTGGCATTTTCCCTATTAATTTATGCGGTTGTGTCCGACAGAATTGGCCGGCATACGCCGATTGTGGTGAGTCTTTGGTTATTGGCATTGTCGAACCTGCTGCTGATTTGGGCTGGAGACTTTAATGCGCTTGTGTATGTGCGTTTTTTACAAGGCGTATTGCTCGCTGCGGTGCCTGCCATTGCCATGGCTTATTTTAAGGAACAACTCTCGCCAAGCACTATGCTCAAAGCAGCGGGCATTTACATTATGGCCAATAGTATCGGCGGGATTGTTGGGCGTCTGCTGGGCGGGTTGATGTCGCAGTTTTTATCTTGGCAGGAGTCCATGTGGCTACTGTTTTTAGTTACCCTCGCAGGTGTTGCCTTGACGAGCTTTTTATTACCTTCTGGCGCAGATGCTAAGGCGATATCTGGCGGGCAAACCTCGGCGCCTTCAGTCTCAAAACGGGCTCGGTTACTTCAGGATTTTTACGGCTTTAGTCACCATCTAACCGATCCACAAATGCGGTTAGCCTATGCCATCGGTGGGATCACTTTTATGATGATGGTGAATCAATTTAGCTTTATTCAACTGCATTTGATGGCGGCGCCCTACGAGTGGAGCCGCTTTCAAGCGACCTTGATTTTTTTGTGTTACTCCAGTGGTACTGTGGCCTCCTATTTTACTGCTAAGTGGCTGGCAAAATTTGGTCAGCACAAGTTATATCAATGGTCTTGGTGTTTGATGCTGTTGGGCAGTTTATTGACCCTGTTTGATACCACAGCCACCATTTGCATGGGCTTTTTGATGACGGCATGTGGATTCTTCTTAACCCACAGTTGTTGCAACTCTTTTGTGGCGATGCGCGCAAGCCGCGATCGCGCCAAGGCCACCTCGCTGTATCTGTGTTGCTATTACTTAGGCGCCGCTTTGGGTGGACCTTACTTGATGCTATTTTGGCATAAAGCCGAATGGCAAGGGGTGGTGATGGGGTCGTTAACGCTGCTTGCGTTAATTGCATTGTCAATCAGTCGTCTGCGTTACCACCAAACGAAGATGAGCCCAATTGCGGCATAAGCTGCTTTAGTGCTTGACCTAAATACCCATAGATGACTATAAAAGCAAAGGCCAACAATTCAGTGTTGGCCTTTGCTTTTGCAATTAATAAGGTAAAACAACCCCATGACCCAAGCTAAGTTTGTTGAAGGTTCAATTCTTCGCCATATTCTCGTGATGAGTTCAACCGCTGCGGTGGGGATTTCTGCGTTATTTGTAGTCGATTTACTGGATATATTTTTCTTAAGCTTATTGGGCGAACATGAATTAGCCGCGGCTGTAGGTTATGCGGGCAGTATTTCATTTTTTACCACATCAATTGGCATAGGTCTCTCCATTGCGCTCGGGGCCTTGGTGTCTCGCTCTATCGGCGCTAAGGATATCGAATTAGCGAAACGCCTATTACTTAACAGTGCGGTGGTGACCACGATCATTAGTGTGTTGGTCAGCATTGTGGTCACGACTTTTATTCCTGAGTTAGTCACGCTTGTGGGGGCCAGCGGTCATACTGCCGAGCTTGCAGAGAGTTATCTGTATATTTTGGTACCTTCACTGCCTTTTATTTGCCTTGCGATGGCCCTTGGCGGTGCGCTGCGTGCCGTGGGAGATGCAAAACTTTCGATGATGTCGACCTTAGCGGGCGGTGGTGTGAATGCCGTGCTTGATCCGATTTTTATTTTCCTGTTTGCGATGGGGATTGAAGGGGCTGCACTGGCATCAGTATTGGCTCGTATTGCGGTATTTATCATCGCGGGTCGGGGTGTTGTGGTCAAACATCAACTCCTTGGCAGGTTTAATCTTCACTATTTTAAAGCCGATCTTAAACCGATTTTCGCGATTGCAGGACCAGCCATACTGACCAACATTGCCACACCAATTGGGAATGCGTTTGTGACCCGGGCAATTGCGGATTTTGGTGATGCTTATGTTGCGGGTTGGGCGGTACTCGGCAGGTTAGTGCCTGTCACTTTTGGGATGATTTTTGCCTTATCCGGCGCTATTGGGCCTATTGTTGGGCAAAACTTTGGAGCAGGACGATTCGACCGGGTGCGCGAAAGTTTAACGAAGGCGATTCAATTTTGTACCTTGTATGTGGTGGTGATGTCGTTACTTTTGTTTTTACTTAAAGCGCAGATCGTCAGTTTGTTTGATATGAAGGGCGATAGTGCGGCACTTATTGAATTTTTCTGCAGCTATATTGCGGTGTTTTTTATCTTCTCTGGGATTTTATTTGTCGCAAACGCCTCCTTTAATAATTTGGGTAAGGCCAAATATTCCACCTTATTTAATGTGGGCAAGGCGACTTTAGGTACCGTTCCCTTTGTGTATATGGGCGCGCAGTGGGGCGGGGTTTATGGGGTACTTATTGGCCAAGTCATAGGCTCAATTCTTTTTGGTATTTTAGGGGTTTGGGTTGCCTATCGTTTAGTTGATAAGGTCGCGTTGACATTGACCGGACATGGTGTTGCTGGCTTAGCAGCCGATGTGGACGAATTGATGACGAATGAGGTGGCACAGAATCTACCGAGTGCAACTAGCCCTCTTTCATCCTCCTGCGCGCAGATGGCACAATTGACGGAAGAGCAAGAAATGGAGCCTGTTATACCCTTTATAGAGCAACAGGATAATGCTAAGCGTTAATGTATTTAGTGACTAACAACTGACTATTTAAAAGAAAAATGCCACAGTCTGGTGTGGCATTACATGTTGGTCTTATTAGCGCATAAGTTTGTTTTTATTAAACAATATTATTGCTCAGTTGTTGCCTCTTGTGGCTCACTTGCTGCTGATTCAATTTCTGCAGCCGCAGCAAGTGCTGCGATCTTGGCGCGTTCAGCCTTAGAGATATAGCCAGATTTTGCGGGTGCGCCAATGGTGGCTGGATCGACTTTATTCAGTCTAGCTTTAGCACGTTTCGCAATTTTTTTGATGATCTTTTGTTTCTTGTTCATAAAGTCTCTAATGTCGTTCGCACCCGCTAAGCGCAGGAATATGAGGCCAATGGCTCAATTGAGGTCGAATTCTAACTTAAATCGCGCAAACTGACCATGTTTTGCTGTATTTTGTGCCGTACTATCGGCATTTTGACTGGATAAATAGAGGGATTAATCTTGTTAACTGACATCACTTTTTTTGAACGCTTTGAACACGATATTTTGATGGGCAAGAAAACGATTACGTTACGTAATGAAGCCGAATCCCATGTGATACCAGGGCAAATCCTCCCAGTGTCTACCTTTGAAACTCATCGTTGGTTTTGTGACATCCAAGTGTTGGAGGTAATGCCAATAACATTGTCTGGACTCACAACACTGCACGCCCAACAAGAAAATATGACCTTACCCGAACTGCACCAGGTGATTGCCGAGATTTATCCCGGCCTTGAACAGTTATATATGATCCGTTTTAAGGTGCTAACAAAATAATAAAGGCTGCGATGCAGCCTTTTTAATGAGTGATGTCAAGCTATCCCGTCATATCATGCTTTGGCTGTCCACGGTAAGAGTTTTTGGGCTATACGATTCGATTCGCCAAGTCGGACTGCGGCGCGGTAACGCATTCTATAGAGGAGTTGATAACACAATGGCACCAAATATAGGCTAGTTACGGTTGAGAAAGACAAGCCGCCAATAATGGCAATTGCCATCGGATAATATGGCGGGCCGCCGCCACCAATTTGGGTATCGCCCATCGCCAGTGGCACTAAACCTAGTACGGTTGTTCCTACTGTCATCAGTACCGGGCGCAAACGGGTAATACACACTTCGCGAATGGTGTCCGACAGCTTATCGAGATCGGGTGTCATTTGGTTGATTTGATCGACCAAGACGATACCGTTATTTACCACGATGCCCATTAAAATCAGGATACCGATCATCGCCATGACCGACATAGGCGTGCCTGTGAGCAGCAACGCCCAAAACACCCCGGTTATCGAGAAGAGGATTGAGGTAATAATGGCCGTCGGTAATAACAAGGACTCAAATAGTGCCGCCATCACGATGTAAATCATAGCGATAGCAAGTAACATATTGATTGCCATGATACTTTGGTCTTCATCTTGGCGTTCAAAACCGCCCCGTAGCGAATAGTTATAGCCATCAGGAAAACGCACATTCTCCATCACTTGTTTGATCTTAGTTTGGGCTTCCTCTGTGGTGAGATTATCCAAGTTCGCTCCGATAGACAGCGAAGTTTGGCGATTATAGTGCTTGATGGTATCGAATCTAGGTTGGATTTCGATACTGGCAAGGTTATCAAGTGTGTAAAGACGTTGATCTATTCGCACTACCGGCAATTGCTTAAGCTTATCGAGGGATTTTTGCCATTCCTTCTCATAGGCCATTTCGATACGCAGTTCCCCGTTTGGATCGTGCCTAAATGAGCGCAGTGGTGTCCCTCTTAGTGCCATTGAAATGCTGGAAGCTACTTCGTTCAGTTTTAAATCCAGTCTTGCCGCCATTTGCCGATTAATACGGATAACCACTTCCTGTTGAGCACCGTTGACTTCAGAACGTACATCCACTAAGCCTTTGATCGTCGAGAGTAATGGCAACACTTGATCACTCAAATAGATAAGCTCTGAGGTGGAGCGTCCAGTGAGGGTGACGCGTACACCTGAGTTATCGTCACCCCAGCCAAACTGAGGTTTAGCGATGGAGTACTTAGGAAAGCCACTGCGAATATTCTTCTTCAGTTCATCAAGGGACATGGGCAGATCTTTTTTCAATAAGATGACCGATGAGGCTTCGTCGGGAGCATAGTAGCTATACACAGAGTCAATATGGAATTTTTCTTTATTTTTATAAAGATACTCCTCCATTTGACCCACCATCGCTTCGGTCACGTTGAGATTATGGCGCCCTTCAACTTGGTAGTTGATGTAAATTCGCTCTTTACTTTGACTGTCCTCTTGGTCCTGCTTGACCATTGACAAGGGCAGGGCGGTAGATGCGAGAATCGCGATGGCGATCAGCCCAGAACGCCAAGGTCTGAGAAGCACCCAATTAAGACTGCGATTGTAGAAACTTTGCAATTTACCCGCAGATTTCTCTGGTGCAATCTCAAAGTGGAACTTAGTTAACATCAATGGAATTAATGTTTTAGCCACCAAAAGTGATGCTGCCAGCGAAATACAAATCGCAATTGCTACATGCTCAAGGAAAATAGTCAGCTGAACTTTTACCCCAAAAATATTGGGTAAAAACACAATCGCTGTAGTCATAGTACCCGCCAGTACCGCAAGACTGACCTTATCGACCCCCGTCATAACAGCGTTTTCATTGTCTTGGGTGCTGGTTTTGAGTGAGTTACCTTGTTTTTCTTGCAGTACACTTTCGGTGACCACAACGGCGTTATCGATAAGCATACCTACAGCCAATAACAAGCCCATCATCGATAGAATATTCAAGCTGTAACCGAGCAGATACATGGCGGCTAACGTCATACCGATAGAAATTGGTACTGAGGACACCACAATTAGGGTCATCTTGAGGTTTCTTAGGAACAGATAAAGCACGACAAATGATAACAACGCACCGATCAATCCCGACAGCAGTAGATCTGATAAAGAGGATTTCACGCCTGAAGCTTGATCTTCCATAATAAACAAACGGATACCTTGAAACTGTTGGTCTTGTTTAGCCTGCTCAATGACTTTAAGTACACGGTCGGACACATCCACCAAATTGGCGCCGGAGGCTTTAAATACATCTAAACCCACCGCATAGTGTTGATCTAAATGGCGTCCTTCACTGCGCTCAGGCAGGGAAAATTGTACATCGGCAACATCGCCTAAGGTCAGTCCAGGGATTAACACCAGCGCCTTAATATCCTCAAGGTTTCTAAATTCCCCCTTAGGGGAGACTTGATAAACGAGGTTACTTTCTCTCAAGGTGCCAGCACTTAACACGAAGTTTTCGCGCCCGAGACGAGCTTGTAATTCAGTCGCTGAAAAACCGCTGGCGGCGAGTCTATTTGCATTGATCCGCACTTCAATCTGCTTTTGTTCAACCCCATAGAGACTCACCTTAGAGACGCCCTCCACCCGCTCTAATGGTCGTTTTAGCTGCTTATCGAGTAAATCGAATGCGCCAGAGAGCTCGCGGTCGCTCGAAATGCGTATAGTGAGTACAGGCATATCGGCAGTGGAAAATTGGCGGATAAATACCCGCTCAACATCCTTGGGTAATAAATGCCGCACGGCATCGATTTTTTCGCGCGCTTCTAAGCTTTTTGTGGCAACGTTTTCACCCCATTTCATATTGATTTCAATTTCAGCGCCCTCTTGGGAGGACTCTGATTCAAGTTCATCGATACCGCCCATGGTGGCGAGCGACTCTTCGAGCACCTTAGTGATATCGCGTTCCACTTCTGCAGGAGTCGAGCCTTTGTAAGGCACTTGCACGACAATCTGCGGAATATCGATACCGGGGAACATTTCGAGCGGTAATAGACGGCTAGAAGCCAGACCAAACAGCAAGATAGCAAAGAAAAACATGCTGGTGGTGACAGGGCGCTTTATCGCTAGATGGGTGAGGTTCATAGGCGAGCCTCCGCAGTTTCTGTCGTGTTGTCTTGCTCAGTGGCGGTATGCGTAAACTCTTTACGGTCAAACAGGGCATAGAGCACTGGGATCACAATCAAGGTTAATAACGTCGATAAGCTCAAGCCAAATATCACGGTAATCGCCATTGGTGCGCGAACTTCTGAGCCATCGCCTAGCCCTAATGCCATAGGGAGCAGACCTAGTACAGTGGTGAGCGTTGTCATCATAATCGGGCGAAGACGGGATTTCGCTGCGACTTTAATGGCTTCAAGCTTCTGCACGCCCTCAGCACGTAGTTGATTTATTCTATCCACTAATACAATGGCATTATTGACGACGATCCCCGCCAGCATGATAAGGCCAATAAAGACCACCACGCTTAGATGGGTTTGGGTGATATAAAGACCAAGCACACTTCCAGCCAGTGCCATTGGTACAGCGAATAAAATGAGCAATGGATGCAGCAGTGACTCAAATTGGCTTGCCATCACGAGGTATACCAAGAACACCGCTAGGATCAATGCAATTTTTAGTGATTGGAATGAATGCTCCATTTCCTCATTCTGGCCACCGAAACGGGCTTGCACCGATGCCGGCAATACCTGTGTAGACAGGATCTGCTGCGCCTGTGCTACGGCATCACTTAAGTCGCCGTAGGCAAGGTTTGCCGATACCAAGGCCACCCGTTGTTGACTGATACGGTTAATCGCCGATGGGCCTAATTGCAGTGATACTTCTGCTACAGCACTAAGGGCTATGGGTTGCGAGCTGTCAGGGTTGATAATTAAGGTATCGATGTCGCTAATTTGATCCCGCTCATCCAGTTGACTCCGAACGAGAATATCAATCTTGCGATCACGAACCGTATATTGACTGGCGACAGTGCCACCAACACGTTGGGCAATGCGATTGGCAACCGTAGGGGCATCCATTCCTAATGCGGCTAAACGAGCATGATCGAAACGGATGCTCAATTCTGGCTGACCATCACGCAGGCTAGTATTTACATCGGCAAAGCGATCAGATGCTGACAACGCCTTAACAAGGTTATCTGCACTGCGTTTTAGTAAGGTTAAATCGTAGCCTGTTAGCTCAATCTCCAATGGCGTCTTAAAGCTAAAGAGTTCAGGTTGCTCGATTTTTGCCTCAAGCTCGGGGATGCGGCGCGCCGTGTCTCGTAGCACTTGCGTCACCTGATGATAGGCATTGTGATCTCCAAGTACGACCTGTAATCTGCCCCAGTTTTCGCCACCACGAGCGGTATCTGAGGTCATTAACCCTCCGCTACCCGCTTGGCTGTAGGCATGTTTCACTTCTGGTCTGTCTTTAATCGACATCGCCAGTTGTTGCAAGACCCTATCGGTTTCACCTACAGCAGTGCCAGGTGGTAGCAGTATTTCAACATAGAATTCCCCTTGGTTCATCGGTGGAATTAATTCCATTCCTAAGCGGGGAAGCAAGCTAATACAGGCACCAGTGATCCCAATCGTCAGTAGTAACGTCATGATTTGCTTACGCAGCGCCAAAGCCAGTAGCTTATGGTAAATAGACTCTATACTGTGGTACACAACATTAAAGCCATTGCTCAGCGGGCGCATCACTAAGCCAAACAACCAAGAAAAGAAGCGGCCAATAATCAACACTAAGGTGAGTAAGGCACTCGGCAAGTAACTAAATAGCAACACAATCGGGAAGGAGAACACTGTCGCACTATAGTGTTTTAATTTGCCAAGTTTAGTGGTCGGTTTTTCCTTCGGCGTTTTATTCATGAGCTCCGGCAAAGCTTTAAATCCTTCCCGTGAGGCCAGCATAGGAATCGAGGTTAAGGCAACCAGCAAGGAGGCCAAGAGCGCAAAGGTCACCGTTAAGGCTTGATCTGAAAAGAGGGCGCCAGCAATACCATCGACAAAAACTAAGGGAACAAACACCGCGAGCGTCGTCATTGTCGAGGCGAAAATCGCGCCAGCAACCTCCTTCGTGCCCGTTACCGCAGCATCCAATTTACTCATGCCTTCACTGCGGCAACGATCGATGTTTTCGAGTACCACAATTGCGTTGTCAACCAACAGACCAATTGCCAGCGCAATACCTCCTAATGACATAATATTTAAGCTGATATCGGCAAAGTACATCATGTTAAAGGTAGCGATCACCGAGAAGGGGATTGAGATAGAGATAATCAGCGTCGGGATAATATTGCGCAGGAACAGATAAATCACCAGCATGGACAAAATACTGCCTATTAACGCTGAAGAGGTCACTTCACTGACGGCACTTTCGATAAACTCGGATTGATCGTAAATCACTTCCAGTTTGTTTTGCTGAGGATCTTTGTTGATCTTCAATAGCTCATCGCGCAATTTTTTGGCAACGGCGACCGTGTTTGCATCACCTTCCTTATAAATAGCCAGTTCTATCGATTCTTGGCTACCGATACGGGTGATATCGCTGCGCTCTTTAAAGGCATCGGTAATCGTAGCGACTTCAAATAGACGTACTAAGGTTTGTGCGTCGCGATAGACGATCACTTGCCCTAGTTCTTCCAATGAATTGAATTGGTTAAGGGTTCGTACCAGATATTCGCGGTCGCCTTGGATCACTTTGCCCGCAGATAAGTTGATGTTTTCCTCATTGATGCGACGCTTAATGTCATCGGCATTCAAATTGAGTTGGGATAATTTTTCCTGATTGAGCTGAATATGCACTTCCTGTTCTAAACCGCCGGATAAACGCACAGCGGCAACCCCAGAAAGAGCCTCTAGGCGGCGCTTAAGCTCTTCTTCTGCGTAGGTACGCATCTGTTTGAGCTCTGTCTCAGTGGCATTTGGTACAGACAGCGCTAGGCGCATGATAGGATCAAGGTTGGGGTTAAAGCGAAGTAGTAATGGCTTTTTAACATCGAGCGGCAGGGCGATAGTGTCGAGTTTTTCACGCACATCGAGACTTGCCATATCCATAGTGGTGCCCCATTCAAACTCAAGTACCACATCGGACATGCCTGAGCGAGAAATAGAGCTGATCTTACGTAAGCCTTTCACCACACCGACGGCTTCTTCAATGGGTTTTGAGACCAGTTGCTCCACTTCAACGGGCGCAGCACCGTCGTACATGGTTCGAATGGTTAAGGTGGGGTAGCTTAAATCGGGCAGGAGTTTTACCGCTAAGCGCGAAAATCCGACCATACCAAATAACATAATGGCCAGCATGAACATCCATACCGTGACTGGCCGTTTAACTGAGGTGCTAATGATTGACATGAAAGACTCCTATCAGTTCTTCGTTGAGGCCAAATCGAGTGGGGTAATGACTTCAACTAAGGACTGGTCTTTCAAATTTTGCTGACCACGGGTAACGACGAGCTCGCCAGGCTTGATACCAGAAACAATTTCAATTAAATCACCTTCGCGGTATCCGATTTGAACTTCGCGACGGTTAGCATTGGTACCGTCAATGACGTACAAGGCTTGCTTATTATCTTGATTGATTAAGGCGCTGTAGGGCACGGTAATCACATTTTCATGGGTGTCATATTTTAATTCGACCCGAGTGAACATCCCCGCTTTTAGGCGGGCGTCTTGATTTGGTACGGCCAAAGTGACTTTAAATGTGCCGCTTTGTGGATCCACGACAGGGCTGATACGTAGCACAGTTGCATGGATAGCATTTTTACTCTGTTGATTGCTAAATACTTGAGCTTCTTGGCCTAAACGCAAACTGGTTAATTGCTGCTCTGGTAGATGCACAATGCCGTGCAATTCATCTTGGTTAACGATATAAAACAATTCGCCATACTCTTTAGCCATATTGCCCGCTTTTACATACCGCTTGGCAATAATGCCATCAATAGGCGAAACCACATGGCTTTCCTTCACTTGTAGTTCGGCAAGATCCCGTCTAGCAATAGCTGCTTGCAAGTTGTATTCAAGCTTGGCCATAGAGTCAGCGCTAACAAATTCTTTATTATTCATTTTCTTTAAGCGGTTTAACTCTTGCTCAATGATTTTAACTTCCGCTTCGGAACGATCTAAATCATATTGCTGACGTTTGGCATCAATAACCGCTAGTATTTGTCCTTTCTTAACGCGGTCGCCTTCTTCCACATTAATGGCTTCGATTAGGCCAGCGATTCGACTGACAACATTCGCCTCCTGTGGGGCTTCAAGGGTGGCCGTAGTACTGTAAAAAGAAGAGACATTACCCTGAATCACGGTCGTCGTTTCAACGGGAATAGCATATTTTTCTTCTTTTTTAGCTACTTCCTCTTCACCACAAGCCGCCAACATTGACACTAATAAAACGGGTAGGGCGAACTTAATCATTTTAGACTTTTCCATAAGAACTGTTACCTATTGTTTGAATATAATGATGCTAAACAGCATAAAACGTGCCACTTGTTAAGTTGCTGTTTTTACTTGTTAATTATTATTTTTGACGATTTTGCGCTAAGATGAATACGCCAGATGTAGCTAAAAAGTTTAAAAAGTGATGAAAAATGCTAAATAAGTTTTCATCGTGGGGCAAGAAGCATGTCATCGGGTGAGGGGCTACTGTCTTAGTAGAACATGCCTAGAGTTAGAGTGAGATAAATGGCAATAAAAAAGCGCCCTTGAGGGCGCTTTGAATCAATAAACCGCAGTGCTTAGCGTTTATCTAGGTCGACGAAGTCACGCGCAGTCTCGCCAGTATAAAGCTGACGTGGACGGCTGATCTTGTGACCAGGTTGATCCAACATTTCTTTCCAGTGAGCAATCCAACCCACAGTACGCGCTAATGCGAACAGTACAGTGAACATGCTGGTAGGAATACCAATGGCTTTCATGATGATGCCTGAGTAGAAGTCGACGTTTGGATAGAGTTTCTTCGAAATGAAGTACTCATCTTCCAGCGCAATACGCTCAAGTTCCATGGCGACATCTAATAATGGATCTTGTACTTTTAGCTCTTTTAACACTTCGTGACAGGTTTCACGCATCACTTTGGCACGTGGGTCAAAGTTTTTGTAAACACGGTGACCAAAGCCCATCAGACGGAATGGGTCGTTCTTGTCTTTCGCACGGGCAATGAATTCAGGAATACGGTCTACTGAACCGATTTCCTCTAACATTTGTAGACAAGCTTCGTTCGCGCCGCCGTGTGCAGGGCCCCATAGAGAAGCAATACCCGCAGCGATACACGCGAATGGATTCGCGCCTGAAGAACCGGCTAAACGTACGGTTGACGTTGACGCGTTTTGTTCGTGATCCGCATGAAGAATGAAGATACGGTCCATAGCACGTTCAACAATTGGGTTTACCTTGTACTCTTCACAAGGAACGGCAAACATCATGCTTAAGAAGTTGCCTGCATAGCTTAAGTCATTACGTGGATAAACGAATGGCTGGCCTGAAGAGTACTTGTAGCACATAGCAGCAATCGTTGGCATTTTGGAGACTAGGCGATAAGCGGCGATTTCGCGGTGGCGAGGATCGTTGACATCGAGTGAGTCTTGATAAAATGCAGACAATGCACCAGTAACACCACACAACATCGCCATAGGATGAGCATCACGACGGAAGCCTCTAAAGAAGAAGGCGATTTGCTCATGCACCATAGTGTGGGTTTTGACTGTGTGTACAAACTCAGCATATTGCTCTTTTGTCGGCAGTTCACCGTAAAGCAGCAGATAACACAGGTCTAGGTAATCGGAGTCAACGGCAAGTTGCTCGATTGGATAGCCGCGGTGTAACAATATACCTAGATCACCATCAATATAGGTAATTGCAGATTCGCAGGAGGCTGTCGCAAGAAAACCCGGATCAAAGGTGAAGTAACCTTTGCTGCCAAGTTTACTGATGTCGATTACGTCAAAACCAGCGGATCCTTGCTTTACTGGCAACTCTATCGAGTCATTCCCTGGTAATTCTAATTTGGCTTTTAAATCAGCCATACCCCGTTCTCCTTACTTCGTTCTTATCTGTGAGTGCGGCATGTCAAACCGCCATTACTTTACAGCCATTGTAGATCACATTTCAATTTAAATAAGCGTTTAAATTTGTTAGACCATGGTATAAAACGCTTTACTTTCCTTGCTACAGCTGGCACTTACGCGAAAATTTTCCTAAAAAAACAAAATTTGCATTCTGTGATGTTTGTATTTGACATTTCCCGCGAGTATACTTGCCTCCGCCTAATAATGGCTGCAAACGATGATGTTAAAGCACCCTTTGTTTACATGTTAAATGAGTGAGTGTTCAAATAGTTATCTGTTTGTTTAAACTTTGCTTTTGTGTTTACTTTTGCTGTGATTAATCACTCAGTTTAAAGTTTGTACAAAAGCGGTTCACATAACAAAAAAAATGCTCAATGGAGCTGAGTGAGCAGAACGTGAAAAAGCAAAGACCTGTCCATTTAGATCTGCAGACCATTCGCTTTCCTGCAACAGCGATTGTGTCAATTCTTCACCGTGTATCCGGTGTCATCATGCTGTTCGCTGTTGGCATTCTTATTTGGTTGCTAAATTCATCTTTAGCCTCCGCTGAAAGTTTCGCAGGCGTACAATCTCTATTTGATAACTTTGTTGTGAAGTTCATCATTTGGGGCATTTTGACTGCTTTGACCTTCCATTTATTCGGTGGCCTGCGCCACTTAGTGATGGATACCGGTCGTTGGGAAGAGTTGGCTTCGGGCACCGCCTCAGCGAAAGCTGTATTTGTGTTAACGGTAGCCTTTTCAATTTTAGCGGGGTTATGGGTATGGTAACCAATGCAGCAAGTTTTGGACGCAGTGGTGTTCATGACTTTATTCTACTACGCGCTAGTGCAGTAATCCTCGCCTGTTACACCATTTTCATGGTTGGCTTTATTGCATGTAGTTCCCCTCTCACCTATGACGTGTGGCATGGCCTCTTCAGTGCTCTGCCAATGAAAGTGTTTACACTGCTCGCGTTAGTTGCATTGCTTGTTCACGCTTGGATTGGTGTATGGCAAGTATTGACGGATTACGTCAAGTGCACATCGTTACGCGGTGTTTTACAGTTCACCTTTGTCGTTACCGTTTTCTGCTATTTAGCGGCCGGCATTGTTATTGTGTGGGGTGTCTAAGTGAGTATTCCAGTACGCGAATTTGATGCTGTTGTGATCGGCGCCGGTGGCGCAGGTATGCGTGCAGCACTACAGATTTCTAAAGAAGGTAAGAGCTGTGCGCTTTTATCTAAAGTATTCCCAACCCGTTCTCATACTGTGTCTGCGCAGGGTGGTATCACCGTTGCGCTGGGTAACGCCCATGAAGATCATTGGGAACAACACATGTACGATACCGTAAAAGGTTCCGACTTTATCGGTGACCAAGACGCTATCGAATTTATGTGTCAAACCGGACCAGAAGCCATTATTGAACTTGAGCACATGGGCTTACCATTCTCTCGTTTCGAAAATGGTAAGATTTACCAACGTCCTTTTGGTGGTCAATCTAAAAACTTCGGTGGTGAACAAGCTGCACGTACCGCAGCAGCGGCAGACCGTACCGGTCACGCACTGCTTCACTGCTTATACCAACAGAACGTAAAACACAAAACCCAAGTGTTCTCTGAATGGTATGCCCTCGATTTAGTGAAGAACCAAGACGGTGCCATCGTAGGTTGTACTGCGATTGAAATCGAAACTGGTGAAATCGTTTACTTCAAAGCCAAAGCCACTGTATTAGCTACAGGCGGTGCTGGTCGTATCTACGCTTCTACCACTAACGCTCACATTAACACTGGTGACGGTGTCGGTATGGCAATGCGTGCTGGCGTTCAGATGCAAGATATGGAAATGTGGCAATTCCACCCAACCGGTATCGCTGGTGCGGGTGTACTTGTGACTGAAGGTTGTCGTGGTGAAGGTGGTTACCTGCTAAACAAAGACGGTGAGCGTTTTATGGAGCGTTATGCACCAAACGCGAAGGATTTGGCATCTCGTGACGTAGTTGCACGTTCTATGATGACCGAAATCCGTGAAGGCCGTGGTTTAGATGGTCCATTAGGCCCACACTGCTTACTGAAACTCGATCACTTAGGTAAAGAGACTTTAGAAGCCCGTCTACCAGGCGTGTGTGAATTATCTCGTACCTTCGCTCATATCGATCCGGCTGATGGTCCGATCCCTGTTCTGCCAACTTGTCATTATATGATGGGTGGTCTGCCAACTAAGGTGAGTGGTCAGGTTATTCGTAAGAATGCTGATGGCACTGAGCAAGACGTAGTGGGTCTGTTTGCTGTAGGTGAGATTGCCTGTGTGTCTGTACATGGCGCGAACCGCTTAGGCGGTAACTCATTGCTAGATTTAGTGGTCTTTGGCCGTGCAGCAGGTCAACACTTAGGCAAAGCGCTCGATGAGACTGCCGATCCTAAGGATGCGACTGATGCTGATATTCAAGCTTCTCTGGCACGTTTACAACGCTGGGAAAACAATAAAGATGGCGAAGATCCTGTGCAAATCCGTAAGGATTTACAACTTTGCATGCAATTAAACTTCTCTGTATTCCGTCGTGGCGATGCCATGGCTGAAGGTTTAGAGCAGTTAAAAGCCATCCGTAAGCGTTTAGAAAATGCTAAATTGTCTGATAACTCTCGTGAGTTTAACACCCAACGTATTGAGTGTTTAGAATTAGACAACTTGATGGCGACGGCGATTGCTACCGCTTATGCTGCTAACTTCCGTACAGAGAGCCGTGGTGCTCACTCACGTGAAGACTATTTAGAGCGTGACGATGAAAACTGGCTATGCCACAGTTTGTTTGACCCTGTGACTGAAACCATGGACCGTCGTGCTGTGAATATGGCGCCTAAGTTGCGTGAAGCTTTCCCGCCGAAGAAACGTACCTACTAGTAGGAGTTGCAAAGATGAAATTGGAATTTGCAGTTTATCGCTACAATCCTGATGTAGATACAAAACCTTACATGCAGGATTACAGCCTTGAAGTGGCTGCTGGCACTGACATGATGGTGCTCGATGCACTGATCAAGTTAAAAGAACAAGACCCAACCTTAGTGTTCCGTCGCTCTTGCCGCGAAGGTGTTTGTGGCAGCGATGGCCTGAACATGAACGGTAAAAACGGTCTGGCTTGTATTACCCCAATCTCTACTTTTAAAGGTAAGAAGTTGGAAATCCGTCCACTGCCAGGTATGCCAGTTGTACGTGATTTAGTGGTTGATTTAACTCAGTTCTACAAGCAATACGAGAAGATTAAACCCTTCCTTATCAACGATGATAAGCAGCCTGCTCGTGAACATTTACAGTCACCTGAACAACGTGCCCATTTAGATGGTCTTTATGAATGTATCATGTGTGCCTGTTGTTCAACGGCTTGTCCATCATTCTGGTGGAATCCTGATAAGTTTATCGGTCCTAGCGGTCTGCTGCATGCTTACCGTTTCTTGATCGACAGTCGCGATACAGCAACAGAAGAACGTCTTTCTGAGCTGGACGACGCCTACAGCGTGTTCCGTTGCCACGGCATCATGAACTGCGTTGACGTTTGTCCAAAAGGACTTAATCCGACCAAAGCAATCGGTCATATTAAGTCAATGCTGCTTAAGCGAGCGGTGTAATGCGAGAACCTGAGCTGAAATCAATAATAATATAGCTCTCAAAGAGTCACTTTCTGGGCATAGAAGGTGGCTCTTTTGTGTATGTAATGGAAGACAACGCGCCGTGAAATCTGGATATTCTAGGGGCGGCAGAAATTATGTATCAAAGGTACTGACCTGAGATCACATAAAAAAACTATGGCTAAGCACGTGTATAAAGTTTGAAAGGAATAGAAATGCACCAAGGCATCATGAAAGCCTGGCTCGAATCATCTCACTTAAGTGGTGCAAATTCGACCTACGTAGAAGAGATGTATGAAGCCTATCAAGAAGACCCTCAGTCAGTTTCTGACGATTGGCGTGCGGTTTTTGATAATCTCCCTCCGGTGAACGGTGCCTCTAAAGACGCGCCAGAAGCGGCCCACTCAAAAGTACGTGATTATTTTCGCAGTTTAGCGATGGAAGGACGTCATAAGAGCGCCGCTCGTGTGACCGATCCTGAGTTGGATGCTAAGCAAGTTAAAGTGCTACAGCTAATCAACGCCCACCGTTTCCGTGGTCACCAAGGTGCTAACCTTGACCCGTTAGGTTTGTGGAAACGTGAACCTGTTGCCGATTTAGATCCCGCATTCCACGGTCTAACCAAAGAAGACATGGAGCGTGAGTTCAACACTGGCTCATTCGCCCATGGCGGCGAAACCATGAAGTTGGCTGATTTAGTCAAAGCGCTAAAAGCCACTTACTGTGGTTCTATCGGCGCCGAATACATGCATATTACCGACACCGATGAAAAGCGTTGGATCCAACAACGTCTCGAACCATCCTTAGGTAAAGCCAACTACGATAAAAACGTTAAGACCCGCATTCTTGAAGGCCTAAATGCTGCTGAAGGCATTGAAAAATACTTAGGTGCTAAATTCCCTGGTGCGAAACGTTTCTCGTTAGAAGGCGGTGATGCACTAGTACCTATGATGCGCGAAATTATTTATCGTGCAGGTGAAGCGGGCACTAAAGAAATCGTCGTCGGTATGGCTCACCGCGGTCGTTTGAACGTCCTTGTGAACGTATTAGGTAAGCGTCCTGCTGAACTGTTTGATGAGTTTGCGGGTAAGCATGCTGATACTCATGGTTCTGGTGACGTGAAATACCACCAAGGTTTTTCATCTGACTTTGAAACACCGGGTGGCAATGTGCATTTAGCGCTGGCCTTTAACCCGTCTCACCTTGAAATCGTTAACCCTGTGGTTATGGGGTCTGTACGTGCTCGTCAAGACCGCCGCGGTTGTAAAGATGGTTTACAGGTGATGCCAATCACAATCCACGGTGACTCTGCCATTACTGGTCAAGGTATCGTACAAGAGACATTCAACATGTCTCAGACCCGTGGCTTTAAAGTGGGTGGTAGTATCCGCATCGTTGTCAACAATCAAGTGGGCTTTACCACTTCAAATCACCACGATGTGCGTTCAACTGAATACTGTACTGACATCGCTAAGATGGTACAGGCGCCGATTTTCCACGTAAATTCAGACGATCCAGAAGCGGTTGCCTTTGTTGCGCAGTTGGCCGTTGATTACCGTAACGAATTTAAACGTGATGTGGTGATTGATTTAGTGTGTTACCGCCGTCATGGCCACAACGAAGCTGATGAGCCAAGTGCAACTCAGCCACTGATGTATGCCAAGATCAAGAAACACCCAACGCCACGTAAGATTTACGCTGACAAACTGATCGCAGAAAACACCATTGCTGCCGATGATGTGACCAGCATGATCAACACTTATCGTGATGCCTTAGATCAAGGTGATTGCGTAGTGAAAGAATGGCGTCCAATGACACTGCACACCGTGGATTGGACTCCTTACATTGGTCGCGAATGGGATGAAGCCTATGACGCTTCACTGCCTATCGAACGTTTGCAGAAACTAGCCGATAAGTTGAGCTACGTGCCTGAAAGCCATTCACTGCAATCCCGTGTTGCTAAGATTTATAGTGACCGCGTCGCGATGGCAAAAGGTGAGAAGTTACTCGACTGGGGCTTTGCTGAAACCTTAGCTTACGCAACGATTCTTGAAGATAAACAACGTGTTCGTATTACTGGTCAAGACTCTGGTCGTGGAACCTTCTTCCACCGTCATGCGGTTCTGCACAACCAAAACGATGCGACTACGTATTTACCACTGCGTAATATTGCCGAAAACCAAGGCCCAATCGACATCACTGACTCAGTATTGTCTGAAGCGTCAGTACTTGCCTTCGAATACGGTTATGCAACCGCAGAACCCGGCGGTCTGGCGATTTGGGAAGCACAATTCGGTGACTTTGCCAACTGTGCGCAAGTGGTTATCGACCAGTTCTTGTCCTCTGGTGAGCAGAAGTGGGGCCGTTTATGCGGTCTGACCATGCTGTTACCACATGGCTATGAAGGCCAAGGTCCAGAACACTCAAGCGCCCGTTTAGAGCGTTTCTTGCAGCTATGTGCTAACCACAATATGCAAGTGTGTGTGCCATCAACGCCAGCTCAGGTTTACCATATGCTGCGTCGCCAAGTGGTGCGCCCAATGCGTCGTCCACTGGTGGTTATGTCACCTAAGTCATTGCTACGTCACCCATTAGCGGTTTCTAGCATGGAAGAATTGGCTAATGGCAGCTTCCAAAACGTGATCGGTGAAATCGATACGTTAGAGGCGAGCAAGGTCGATCGCGTGGTGTTCTGTAGCGGTAAGGTATACTTCGAGCTGCTGGAAAAACGCCGTAAAGAAAATATCAATAACGTCGCAATAATCCGTGTCGAACAGTTATATCCGTTCCCGCATGAAGAAATGGTTGCAGCCTTAGCTGATTACCAACATGTGAAGGATTTTGTATGGTGTCAGGAAGAGCCGCAAAACCAAGGTGCTTGGTACTCTAGCCAACATCACTTCTGGGCTGCTATCCCTGCGGGTGCAAAACTGACCTATGCTGGCCGTGAAGCGTCTGCTGCACCAGCTTGTGGTTACCCAGAGCTGCATGCTCACCAACAAGAATCTTTAGTGAACAGTGCGTTAAAGCTCTAATTGATAAGACTGTAGTCATAGACATTTTATAAAAAGGATCGTTTTTCATGAGTATCGAAATCAAGGTACCCGTACTGCCAGAATCTGTTGCCGACGCAACTATCGCCACTTGGCACGTAAAAGTGGGTGAACAAGTTTCTCGTGATCAAAATCTGGTTGATATTGAAACTGACAAAGTGGTGCTGGAAGTGGTTGCACCAGAAGATGGTCATATTGGTGAATTTCTATTCCACGAAGGTGACACCGTTCTGGGCGAGCAAGTGATTGCTAAGTTCATTGCTGGCGCGGTTTCTGGACAAGAAGTGACTAAAGCGCAAGCTGAAGCTGCTGCACCTGCTGCTGCGACAGAAGAGTCTAACGATGCGTTAAGCCCATCAGTACGCCGTTTACTGGCTGAACACAATGTTGATGCGAGCAAAGTGAAGGGCACTGGTGTGGGTGGACGTATCACTAAAGAAGACGTTGAAGCCTTTATCAAGTCTGCACCTAAAGCGGCTGTAGCACCTGCGGCTCCTGCGGTACAACCTTTAGCGGCGGGTCGCAGCGAGAAACGTGTACCAATGACACGTTTACGTAAGACTATCGCTAACCGTTTATTAGAAGCGAAAAACTCTACCGCAATGCTCACGACCTTCAACGAAGTGAACATGAAGCCCATCATGGATATCCGTAAGCAATACCAAGATATCTTTGAAAAGCGCCACGGTATCCGTTTAGGTTTCATGTCTTTCTACGTGAAAGCGGTGACTGAAGCCCTGAAACGTTTCCCAGAAGTGAACGCGTCAATCGACGGTGACGATATCGTTTATCACAACTATTTTGATGTGAGCATCGCAGTATCTACGCCGCGCGGTCTGGTAACTCCAGTGCTGCGTGACACCGATACCATGAGCTTGGCTGATATCGAAAAAGCAGTACGCGATCTGGCGATCAAAGGCCGTGATGGCAAGCTGACTGTGGCTGATATGACGGGCGGTAACTTCACTGTGACTAACGGTGGTGTATTCGGCTCGTTAATGTCTACCCCAATTTTAAACCTGCCACAAAGCGCGATTTTAGGCATGCACGCCATTAAAGACCGCCCAATGGCAGTGAATGGTCAGGTTGAAATCCTGCCCATGATGTACCTAGCTCTCTCATATGACCATCGTATTGTCGATGGCCGTGAGTCAGTTGGCTTCTTAGTCGCCATTAAAGACTTCTTGGAAGACCCAACTCGTCTGCTGCTTGATCTGTAATCCAACTCAATAAACGATTTAGTTTAAAGAGTTTATTAAAGACAAAAGTAAGACATACCCTCGTGACTGGTCCAAACGGGCCAGTTGGATTTGATTAGAAGTATACGGATAGATCATCATGAATTTGCATGAGTATCAGGCAAAATCCCTATTTGCCGAATATGGTTTACCAGTGTCAGAAGGTTTTGCTTGTGATACAGCCCAAGAAGCTGTAGAAGCAGCTGGCCGTATTGGCGGAAATTTATGGGTTGTTAAGTGTCAAGTACACGCAGGCGGCCGCGGTAAAGCGGGTGGCGTTAAAGTCACTGGCGATAAAGAAGAAATCAGAGCCTTTGCCGAACACTGGTTAGGCAAAAATCTGGTGACTTATCAAACAGATGAGAAAGGTCAGCCAGTTGCTAAAATTTTAGTAGAAAGCTGCACCGACATCGCTAACGAACTGTACTTAGGTGCAGTAGTTGACCGTAGCACCCGTCGTGTGGTGTTTATGGCATCAACTGAAGGTGGTGTTGAGATTGAGAAAGTGGCCGAAGAAACGCCAGAACTCATTCACAAAGCGATCATCGATCCCCTGACGGGTCCTCAGCCATACCAAGCGCGTGATCTTGGCTTCAAACTGGGCTTAAACCCAACTCAAATGAAGCAATTCACCAAGATTTTCATGGGTCTGGCAACGATGTTCGTTGATCACGATTTCGCACTGCTGGAAATCAACCCACTGGTTATCACCACTGAAGGTAACCTGCACTGCTTAGACGGCAAAATTGGTATTGATGGCAACGCACTGTTCCGTCAACCAAAAATCAAAGCAATGCACGATCCATCACAGGATGACGCCCGTGAAGCTCACGCTGCAATGTTCGAACTGAACTATGTTGCGTTGGACGGAAACGTAGGTTGTATGGTGAACGGTGCTGGTCTGGCGATGGGTACGATGGACATCGTTAACCTGCACGGTGGCAAGCCAGCTAACTTCCTCGACGTAGGTGGTGGCGCGACGAAAGAACGTGTTGCTGAAGCATTCAAGATCATTCTGTCTGATAGCAATGTGAAAGCCGTTCTGGTTAACATCTTCGGTGGTATCGTACGTTGTGACATGATCGCAGAAGGTATCATTGGCGCGGTTAAAGAAGTTGGCGTTAAAGTTCCAGTTGTCGTGCGTTTAGAAGGTACTAACGCTGAATTAGGCCGTGAAGTATTAGCTAAATCAGGTCTTGATATCATTGCAGCTAACAGTCTGACTGATGCGGCTGAGCAAGTAGTTAAAGCTGCGGAGGGCAAATAATGTCTGTATTAATTAACAAAGATACCAAGGTAATTTGCCAAGGCTTTACCGGTGGTCAAGGTACTTTCCACTCTCAACAAGCTATCGATTACGGTACGCAAATGGTCGGTGGTGTATCTCCAGGTAAAGGCGGCAGCGAGCACTTAGGTCTGCCAGTGTTCAACACTGTGAAAGACGCTGTGGCTGCGACCGGCGCAACGGCTTCTGTTATCTACGTTCCAGCGCCTTTCTGTAAAGACGCTATCCTCGAAGCTATCGACGGTGGTATTGAGCTTATCGTTTGTATCACTGAAGGTATCCCAACACTGGATATGCTGGAAGTGAAAGTGAAGCTAGAAGAAACTGGCGTTCGCATGATCGGTCCAAACTGCCCAGGTGTTATCACCCCAGGTGAATGTAAGATTGGTATTATGCCAGGTCACATCCACTTAAAAGGTAAAGTGGGTATCGTTTCTCGTTCTGGTACGCTGACCTATGAAGCGGTTAAGCAAACCACTGACGAAGGTTTCGGCCAATCTACTTGCGTAGGTATTGGTGGTGACCCAATCCCAGGCACTAACTTCATCGACGTATTGGAAATGTTCCAAAACGATCCACAGACTGAAGCCATCGTGATGATTGGTGAAATCGGTGGTACTGCTGAAGAAGAAGCTGCGGCATACATCAAAGCTAACGTGACTAAACCAGTTGTTTCTTACATCGCGGGTGTTACTGCTCCTGCGGGTAAGCGTATGGGTCACGCGGGTGCGATTATTGCCGGCGGTAAAGGTACTGCTGCTGACAAATTTGCTGCATTAGAAGCAGCGGGCGTGACCACTGTCCGCTCGTTAGCGGATATCGGCAAAGCGCTGCGTGCTAAAACCGGTTGGTAATCTAACCGTTAACACACGAAAAGGCGCCTAAGGCGCCTTTTTTATTGTGCATCTGTTAGCCAGTACTCTGGTGGAAGTGTGAGAATGGACAAAGCTAACACCATGCAGGCTAGCATTTTAGTTGGCAAAGGGTTAGATTGGGGGTCTCTACTGGGCGTCATAATCTGATTGACGTGCAAATGTATCCGTAGAGCCACAACCCTAAGCCTTACGCTTATGGCACCATGGCTGTTCAGCTATAAATCTTGTACTTAATTATCACACGATTGCGGCATTAAGCTGCGAGCGTATTTTTTATTGGCTTATCCCATTGGGGGAGGATAAGCCCAGAGCAGATGGCTAACCCTAAGGGGCATCTATTTACATGAGGGAAAGACTGTGAAAACGCCAAAGATTATTATTTCAGAAATCGATTTAGAAAGACTCGAGCGTCTGCTGGAGTCATTACCTGCGAATGCATTTCCGGGACGTGCAGCATTGGAGGCGGAACTCGACCGAGCAGACATTGTGCCCGTAGCGCAGATGCCCGCTAATGTGGTGACCATGAATTCTGAAGTGAAATTTAGTGTGTCATCCAGTAACGACACTTTTTGTTTGCGTTTAGTTTATCCTAAGGATGCGACGGGTGAGGGCACCATTTCCATCCTCGCTCCCGTAGGCAGCGCCTTATTGGGCTTATCACAAGGTGATGAAATCGAGTGGCCTGGCCCAGGGGGCTCAATGGTAAAAGTCCGTATTGAAGAAATTGTTTATCAGCCAGAGCGTAGCGGTGATTTTCATCGTTAGTCGCTAAGCTGGACATGAGTGAGTATATAGAGGGCAATATGAAGGAAGCCAATATGATTATACAGACAGAGCGTTTAATTCTTAGACCCTTTACCGAGCAGGATATCGATGCCCTCTATTTGATGAACAGTAACTCTGCGATGTTGAAATACATTCCAACCGAGCCTTTTACTGAGCGTGAGCAAGCTCGTGAACTGTTCCACAATGTGATCCTTCAGGATTATCAACAACGGGGATTTGGCCGCTGGGCTGTTGAGCATAAGGCTGATAGCAAGGTGATTGGTTTTTGTGGGCCAAAATTTATTCCTGAGTTTAACGAAGTCGAAATTGGCTATCGTTATTTTCCTGAATATTGGGGCAAAGGCATCGGTACCGAAGCTGCTCAAGCAGCAATCAGCGTGTTCCCGCAGTTTGGCATTACGCAAATCATCGCTTTGATCTTAGAGGGGAATTTAGGTTCTGAAGCAGTGGCTAAACGCATAGGAATGCATTGGCGTGAACCTAGCGAGTTTATGGGGTATAAAGTCAACGTCTACGCCAAAACTTTATAACTAACCATTTGTATTTTAATAAAAAACCAGCCGATGGCTGGTTTTTTTATGATATAGCTTACAGCTAAGACACTATTGAAATATGCCTTCGAGCGAACTTATTCGTCGTTATGATCACAGGTATCGTTTGTGCAATGGCCGTACAAATATAAACTGTGGTTTGTCAGCTTAATATTATGCTTACTGGCCAATTCTTCTTGACGACGTTCGATCACTTCATCTGAAAATTCAATTACTTTACCGCAAGACAGGCAAACTAAGTGATCGTGGTGATGCTGAGTCGATAACTCGAACACGGCTTTACCACTTTCAAAGTGGTGACGACTGACTATGCCGGCATCATCAAACTGGTTTAATACACGGTAGACTGTCGCTAGACCAATTTCTTCGCCTAAATCGAGCAGTTTCTTATATAAGTCTTCTGCACTGATATGTTGGTTTTCAGGTCCTTGCATCAGTTCTAGGATCTTGACTCGTGGCAGGGTGATTTTCAAACCGGCTTTTTTTAGCGCTTGATTTCCATCTGTCATTGCTAATCTCTTGATTGCAGAACCAATAGGTTCATCCGTGGATAGTGATTGCCATTATAGAGGCTCAAATTAAAAACTTAAACCTTTGTTCTAGCTTTATGGGGCTATATGCAGATAAATTGTGTTACTGAGCGTGAAATCGCAATAAATTGCGGCAATTCAAGCATAGTTTTTGTAAGGTTATACCAAGGAATAATGTTCAGGATGCGAAAAATTCGGGACAATAAATAGAATAATTACAATAAAAGGAAACAGTATGTACAAACATATTGTGGTATTAACTGGCGCGGGTATTTCTGCCGAGTCGGGATTACGAACCTTTCGCGATCAAGATGGATTGTGGGAGGAGCATCATATTGAAGATGTAGCCACCCCCGAAGGTTATGCCCGAGATGCCGAGCTTGTTGATCGTTTCTATAACAGCCGTTGGGAGCAGTTACACAGTGGTACTGTGATGCCTAATGCGGCTCATGAAGCGTTAGCCAAGTTAGAGGCTGAGTTTTCTGGACAGTTATTGGTTGTCACCCAAAATATTGATAATTTACATGAGCGGGCTGGATCGCGTCGCTTACTGCATATGCATGGGGAATTATCTAAAGGCCGCTGTCCTCGCTCCCGTCAGACCTTTTTATTAAGAGAACCCTTTGGGGTAAACAACTGTTGTACGTGTTGTATTCCTGCACAAAGGTTACGTCCCCATGTGGTGTGGTTTGGTGAAATGCCGTTAGGCATGGATAGAATTCACGATGCGCTCGATAATTGTGATTTATTTATCGCCATTGGTACCTCGGGCACGGTATATCCCGCAGCGGGTTTTGTTGACACGGCCAATCATCATGGGGCGCAAACTGTCGAGGTTAATTTACAATCGCCCGATAGACACAGCCAGTTTCAATATCATTTAACCGGTAAGGCAGGGGAGTTGGTGCCTAAATTAGTCGATACTATACTCGCAGGCAAAGTGATTGGCTCCGATTTAGCCGAGTCTGATTTAAAAGAATGAGCAACGAACCCATGGCGCAAAAACTGGCGATTATCATGCGTGGCTTGCCGGGCTGCGGTAAATCCTATTGGGTTGAACAGTTTGTCGCTAATCTGCCGTTAGAATATGCGCAGCGCGTCCGTCAAGGCGGTATTTTCTCGACCGACAGTTTTTTCTACGAGGGAGAGGTGTATCGATTCGATGCGAAAAAACTTTCCGAATACCATCAACGTAATTTAACTGCATTTATTCAAGCACTCAGCAATGCCCAGCCTGTGGTGATTTGTGATAATACTAATCTCTGCCGCTGGGAGTACATGGCTTACGAGGCCGCAGCCAAAGCCCTTGGCTATCAAGTGCGAATTATACTTGTTGGTGATCCATCAGATCCTGTTCATCAAAAACTGTGTGCTGAACGTAATCGTCACGGTGTGCCGTTAACTCAAATTCGCAGGATGGCAAAACAATTTGAGGATTGTTAACTTTGCTTTGTTTGTCATCTTTTGGTGTTATCTTCGATTCAAAATTAATGTCCAAGCCCCTGAGTAAGAGTTTCATAAGCTTGATCTTAATGACAGTTTCCCTTTTATTTGTCGATTATACTACTGCGAGTTAGTTCCTCTGGAGTGTACCTTGTTAACAAAACTGCTGCTCACCCTCGCCGTCATCATTATGGCGATTTTGCTGCTCGCTAAACGTAAGCCTGGTGTGGTTCAAGCGTCATTACAAAATACGCCTGTGTTACCGAGTCTATTGCGGCGCTACGCTATGAGTGGGGTATTTTTACTGCTTGGGCTTTGTGTTTTAAGCTACAGTGTGTGGTATTGGCACGATCAGCATAAAGTGGTGACCGTGACAATTGTATCCCCATCGGGTGACAGTTTCGGTGTTTATCATGCCCGTAAAGGCGATATCTCAGAAGCAAAGATGGTCACGGTTGAGGGGGTACATATTCGTTTTTCAAATGCTGAGCGACTAGAGATCCTCGAAGACTAAGGCATATTTATTTTACGAATTTATCTCTCCCGCCTTTTCATTGCGAAGTTATGCGTTAAACTAGCGACAATTTTTTAGCCTGCACTTAAGTGGACTTTTTAGCTTAAGTTTTTTTCAGGAGGACACATGATTACTGCCTACGTCTATAAAAACCGTCAGTTGACGGTGACAGAGATTAACACTCAGGACAGTATTCCGGCGTCGACCATATGGTTGGATCTTTATAAACCTGATGATGCAGAGCGAGAGTGGTTAAGTCATTTTTCAGTTGAAGAAGTGCCAGACGAAGAAGATATCAACGAGATTGAGGCGTCGGCACGTTTTTATCAAAACAGCGACGGGCTGCATATCAATTCCTTATTCCCACAACGGGTGGGGCAAGATGTGCGTGGGGTGAACGTTTCCTTTAACCTGCGTACTAATTTTCTACTGACTATCCGCGAAGAGGATGTCGGACTTATCCGCCTATTACGAAACTATCTGCGGTTAGGTCGGCTTGAAGTATCAACCCCTCAGGAATTGTTTCTCGAACTATTTAATTTAAAAGTGGATTATCTCTCTGACTTGATCGAAGACGTGTATACCGTGCTTGAAAATGTCGGTGAGCAGGTTTTTGACAGTGAAGAGCTTGATGATGTGTTTAAGCTGATCACGTTGCAAGAAGACTCCAATGGTAAGATTCGCTTAAGTTTGCTCGATACCCAGCGCTCACTACGTTATATGCAGCGATATTACCGCGGGCAATTATCCGATGAACACTTAAAAGACTTACGTGAAATGCTCTCGGACATTGAGTCTTTAATGCCTCACAGCCAGTTTATCTTCGACAAGTTAAACTTCTTGCTGGATGCTGCGATGGGTTTTAGTGGATTACAGCAGAATAAGATCATCAAAATTTTCTCGGTCGCTGCCGTTGTCTTTCTGCCTCCGACACTGATCGCGAGTAGCTACGGAATGAACTTTAATGGAATGCCCGAGCTAGAATGGCAATATGGTTATCCGATGGCGATTCTAATGATGCTTGCGAGCGCTGCGGGGACTTACTTTTTCTTTAAGCGTAAGCATTGGCTGTAATTGGCCAATTTGATTTAATCGCAAAGTATTAGCAAAAAGCCGGAGTTTCTCCGGCTTTTTTATGGGGATTATTTGCGGCTATCGCCACCAAAGTAATAACTGACGCGTTCTCGAGGGTTGAGATATTCGTGAACTTTTTCAGGTAGTGCCGCGGGAGGAAGGCAGCGGACAATACTGATCCCTTCGATTTCAAGATCAACGATAGGCGCTTGATCTTTTGGCACTAATGCATCGTAAACGAGGATTTTAGGGCAAAGTAGCTTTTGCAGATTGACCGACATCACCATCGCATATTGGCCGCTTGACAATTCCACCACACTTCCGGGGGGATAAATGCCAAGCATCTTGATCATTTTGCCAATATATTCCTGATTTAATTTCGTTTTATATTGTTTATACAAGTGCCCCAACGCGGCGTATGGCATACGAGCTTTACCCTGATTACCTGGATAACACAGGGAGTCATATTCATTCACTACTGCTAATAGCTGGGACATCTTATCAAGATCCGTTTCCTGCAATCCCTTGGGGTAACCTGTGCCATCAAGAAACTCATGGTGATTGGTGATAGCAGGGAAGGCTGCCTCAGGGAAATTCTCAGCCAGTTTGAGTAAATCAATCCCAAGAAGGGGATGTTGCTTAATAAAATTAAGCTCAGGCGCCGACCAAGGTGTGGTCTTTTTCAAAATCTGCGGTGGCACTTTGAGTTTACCCACATCATGAAATAGCGCACTTAAACCGATTAATTCAATTTCACTTCGATCCCATTCCATCTCTTTGGCAATCAGCATGGCCAGTATGGCAACGTTTAACGAATGGTAGTAAATACTCTCATCCTGTTTGGCGTCACTCATTAAGTGCAGTACTAGATTATCGGAAGTTAACAGCTGTTCCACCATACTGTGGACTAACACCTTAGCATCATCAACGGCATTCAATGGCCGATTGCGTAGTTTAGAAATCATACTGCGCATCATGGCCACTGAACGGGTGAAGTTTTGTTCCGTTTTATGAATATCTCGGCGTAGTTTTTTCTGGACTTCGATTTGCTCAGCCTTATAGACATCCATATCATTTTTAAGATCGTGCAGTTCTGGACTCGGTGGCAGCTTGATAGGGTTAATGGCCTCAGGATTTAACGGTGCGGTTTCACTGCGCTCTAAATCGACAATTACATGTTCAATACCGAGATTTTTAATTAATTCAATTTGCGCAGCCTGTTTTATGTGAAAGCTACTGAATAAAAAAGGATGATCTTTCCAAGCAACGGGTAACCGCACAAAATTACCCACTTGTAATTGATGAATTGATACTTTACAGCTTTTTTTCATATTTTTGTTATCGTGAAGCCAATGGCGTTATTTTATATCAATGGTGCAGCTTTACAATTACTTAACTAACATGTCAGCATAGTAAGATTGGAAAATAACCGAAGCATTGAGCCTATATGGATTTTATCGAAGTATACCCTAATGCGATACCTGAAGACTTATGTGATCGTCTCATTCTTGCGTTCGAAAACCACTCAGGTGTGGTTGATGGGCAAACCGGTAATGGGGTAGATCTTGAAAAAAAGATCAGTCGAGATCTTACACTAGATAATTTCATAGATTTACAGCCACTTAAGAATGAGTTGTTATCTTATACCCTTAAGGGGATCGCTGATTATTTTACTCAATATTCGATGGCGTTGATGGGGGCGGTGGCGGTTTCTGTTAGTGATGAACAAGGTCAAGCTGTGACTCTAACGCCAACGAATTTTGAGCGTCTTGGTAAGCCGAGAGCCGAAGCATTGGTCAAATATTTATACCGCAGTGGTAGTATTAATATTCAGAAATATCAAAAGAATAAAGGTGGATATCCCCACTGGCATTCAGAGCAATTTCCTCAGCTTAACCACAACGAGGCCTTACACCGTGTGGTGCTTTACATGTTTTATTTAAATGATGTAGAAGAGGGCGGCGAGACCGAGTTTTATTATCAGCAGCGTAAAATCGCACCTAAAAAAGGCACAATGGTGATTGCGCCAGCAGGTTTTACTCATTCCCATCGTGGCAATATGCCTATCAGTAATGATAAGTACATTGCCACCTCTTGGGTGATGTTTAATCGCGCCGAGCAGCTTTATGCTGTTTATGCATAGGATAGTTAGGTTGGGATGGTAATTCTGAATCGCGCGCCTTCAAGATTGCTTTCTTCAATACTTAGACTTCCGCCATAGCTACTGACAATTTCATCACATACGGCTAAGCCAATCCCTTGTCCTGGCGATTGGCTGTCGGCTCTTACGCCGCGCTGAATAATTTTTTGCCTAAGTTGTTCTTCTACGCCTGGGCCATCATCTTCGACGATCAATTCAAAATCACCCTGCTGATTAAAATGTGCTGTTACCTGTACTTGGCTAATACATAGCCTGAAGGCGTTTTCCATTAAGTTACCGCAGAGTTCCATTAAATCGCCTTTATTACCGGGAAACAATAAATTAGTCGGGATGTTGGCCTTAAATTTCACCTGTTTGTCACGGTAAATTTTAAATAGCATTTGTGCGAGTTGCTCAACAAGTGGGGCAATAGCGGTGTGTTCCTGCTTTAATCCTTGGCGACCTAACATGGCGCGTTTTAGTTGATATTTAACCAGCTGATCCATTTGGCTGATCTGCTCCATGATTTTTTCATTGGCAGATTGCTTTGTCAGACTTGTATCATCGGTAATGGCGTGAACGGCTGCAAGACGAGTTTTTAAGCTGTGCGCCAGATCGTTCATCGCGTTTTGATAGCGTTGTTGTTGGGCGCTCGATTGCTGTAATAGTTGGTTAAGCGCTTGAGTTACGCCTTCAAGCTCAACGGGGTAACCTTCTGAAAGTGACTTAGTCTTACCTTGGTTTATCGACTGCAACTCGTTTTGCATCCTTACGAGTGGACGCATCCCCCAATATGCCGCACTGACCAGCAGAATCAGTGCGAGAGCGAGCACCATGGCCAGACGGATATAGGTGCGTTTACTGAATTTGCTGTATTCCTGCTCGAGCTTGGCTGCATCTTTCATTACAAGCAGGTTGTAATGTACGCCAGCGATTTCTACCGCGAGCAAATACACAAAGTAACCTCTGTCATCGGCCATGGTGAGGTAATAGGGCGGAGAGTCGTTACGGATTTCGTTGAAACGTTCGCAGGTATCGAAGAGGCCACGGTCAACAGCGAGGGATGAGGTCCATACTTGTTTAAACTTCTCATCACAACTTGCGATTACATACCGCTCTTGCTTGTTGTTTTCCTCTAACCAAGCACTGGTATCAGGAATAAGATCATGTTCTCTAAGCTCGGCGGCAACTTGGGGAATTTCGGCGATAAGCTGGGCGGTTTCTTCGTTATAGCTATTTTGCGCATGCAGAATGTTGACCATCCAAGCGAGGCCAAACCCTACTAAGGTGATGATAGATAACGAGGTGAGAAACATCCGGGTCAGCAGACGTTTCTTGAATTTGAGCCTTAGTTGCATGGCAGATTAAATTTATATCCTTGGCCACGGATTGTGGCTATCGGATTATCAATGCCATCGCGGGTGAGTTTTTTACGTAAGCGACTCACCATCACTTCGATAGTATTAGGATCGCCTTCTTTGTCGCCATAAATGACATCTAATAGCCGCTGTTTTGCGACGACTTCATGACAATGGCGCATTAAATATTCGAGGATAAGGTACTCGAAGGCGGTGACTTCCATAATGTCATTGCCGAGCGTTACTTGTTTAGCGGCAAGATCAAGTTTTAACTCACCACTGGTAATGACTGGTTTGACAAAGCCGGCGCTACGTCTGACTAAGGCGTCAAGTCTTGCGACAAGTTCTTCTTTTTGGAAGGGTTTAACTAAATAATCGTCAGCGCCCGCATTGAGGCCTTCAACTTTATCTTGCCAATTCACCCTCGCTGTGAGGATAAGAATGGGGGCTTTAACGCCTTCTTCACGTAATTGTTGGATAAGACTAATACCATCTTGATCGGGTAAACCTAAATCGACAATGGCAACATCAATGGGGTAATTGGTTGCTTGGAAAAAACCTTCTTTGGCAGTGAGGGCCACTTGAACTTGGTTGCCCAAATCGCTTAACTGTACTTTTAGATGATGGGATAAAATAAGATCATCTTCAACAACCAAAATTCTCATAATACTCATGCCTTAACGTCGACTGGACTCAGTGTACGCAAATTATACGCGGGAGCCAAATATTGTCTTATCTTACCCACAAGGAACTTAACCTCGGCTGACCAAGGTTCGTTAGTGGCGAAAATAAGTACTAATCCATTGTCTTTAAAGTCATTATCTTTAATGCATTTTTAATGGCTATTGCCTTTATTTCGCTTTACTCCAGATGCCGTTGCCGCTCCACACTGCACCTAAACTAAATAGCATTACGCTACCCATGATGATCGCCAGTCTTAACCAAGGCTCTCCATGGGCGAGCCGTATCTGTACAGCATCGATTGCAGTGGTTCCCCAAACGGTGATGACACTGATAAACAAAGCGGCTTGAACTATTCGAATCACAAGTGGTTGTTTAATAAGCAGGAAACAAGGTGTTATAGCAAAAAGGCTTGTGAATACAAGCTGGTCATACCGTAAAAAATGTGCGCTTAACAGCCAAAAGGCGACAATCATCCAACTCACTCTCCACCACATAATCTTCTCCAACGCCAATATTGATGCAGGCTAATATAGCGATGATTAAAGGACTATTCTATTTGCTTGTTCACAGAATGGTGATATTGCAGAATAAACAAGCCCAACAATGTTGGGCTTGGAATGATCACATAAACGATAAATTATAGAGATATTTTTAATCTATTTTATGGACTTGCTCATCGAAGCTTGGTGCAACTTTGCCGGCTTGAGTATTATTAAAGACGGTTTCATTAAATTCGCCTTCTGATTTAGCGATCACGACTGTGGCCACACAATCGCCAGTGACGTTTACTGCGGTACGAACCATATCCAGTAGTCGGTCGACACCAATAATTAACGCAATACCTTCAACGGGGAGGCCAACTTGGTTAAGCACCATCGCGAGCATTATAAGGCCAACACCAGGAACGCCAGCAGTACCAATTGAGGCCAGAGTCGCGGTTACAACCACCGCAGCATAATCAGTAAGGGTTAACTCAATGCCAAATACTTGAGCGATAAATACAGTTGCGACACCTTGCATAATAGCCGTGCCATCCATGTTAATGGTGGCACCTAATGGCAGGGTAAAAGAGGCGATTTTATTATCTACACCAAGTCGGTGTTCTGAAGCTTCTATGGTAATAGGTAAGGTAGCGTTAGAGCTGGCGGTGGAAAAGGCAAATAACTGTACATCGCGCATTTTGCGAATAAAGATCAACGGACTTAAACCTGAAAACACCTTAAGTAAAATGGGATATACAATAAAAGCGTGAATAAGCAATACGACGAGTACGACAAAGAAATACTGAACCACGCTGCTGAAAGTTTCTACGCCGAGAGTTAAGGCAAGTTTAGCCATTAGAGCAAAAACACCGTAAGGCGCAAGCTGCATAATCAGGGTCACTACGCGCATAATCACTTCATTTAAATCTTCAAACAATACAGCAATACGTTTACCACGCTCGCCAATATGAGCGATAGAAAACCCGAAAATCACTGCAAAAATAATGATTTGCAGCATATTGCCTTCGCTCATGGCTTGCATTGGATTGGTCGGCACTATGCTGATTAATACATCAGCGAGACTCGGCGCTTCTTTTGCAACGTAATGCATTTTCTCTGACGCGAGTGAAGCATTACCCGGGTGGACTATCACTGCACTGATAATAGCTAGTACTAAGGCTATAGCGGTTGTGAATAAATAAAAGGCTAATGTTTTGCCACCCAATCGCCCTAATTTTGAGGGTTCACTTAAGGAACATGTCCCACAGACTAAGGAAATAAATACCAGTGGAACGACTAACATTTTTAAACTTGAGATGAAAATCGTACCGATAACATGTAAAAAGCCGTTGGTAATATAGTCCTTAATAAATGCACTATCCGGAAAGTAATTACGTAGAAATAGTCCAATTGCAATACCCGTAACCATGCCGATTAAAATTTTACTGGTAAGGCCGAGTTTATGTTGTGATGAGGTTGCCATGGGGGTTCCTGTGTGTTTTTTATACGTTCTAATATTGGCGACGACAAGACTAGCAAGAAAATGCAGAAGTTTAAATGAGTTCTAATGTTAAACTAAGTTCAAAATATGCAAAATAAAATAAGAGAGTAATGGAAAAGTTACGTGAAAATTGTGTAATGTTAGCCTATAAGTTATAAGCGTCAATCTTAGTATTATCATTAGAATAACAGGGAGCCTGACAATGAAGTCAGCGTATAAGGTTTTTCTCGCAGGACTATGTTCACTTTTTTTGGTTGCATGTGGAGGCGGAGGCAGTATCTCCGATGATGGCTCCGGCACCCCCCCAACCCCAGGTGTTATCACTGTCACTATGGGTATTTCCAATACCGATATTTCCGCTTTAGCTCCCGCAACAGTAACTGCGAAAGTTGTTGACTCCAAAGCCGGTGCGTTAGTTGGTGAATTGGTGACATTTAGTTTAAGTAGCGCCAATATCGGATCATTTGACCCTTCTACAGCGACAGCATTAACTAATGGCGAAGGTATTGCGACCATTATATTAAATACTGCAACTATCGCAGGTGCAGGTACAGTGACTGCAAAAATTGATACAGGCGAATCTGGCAAAATTGGCTTTGTTATGAAAGGCGATGGTGGTGAGGCTGGCGGTGGTGCGCAAGTTAATCTTGCTCTCACTGACACGAACGGAAACGCAATTCAAACTATTACCTCATTAAATCCTGGAAAACTCACCGCAACAGTGACAGGTATTAATAAACCTACGATTGTGACTTTTGATAATGATATTGGTGATTTACCTATAAAAACTGCAGTAACCAATGCTCAAGGAAAAGCGAGTGTTGATATTTATGCTGGTAATACCTTAGGTGCCGGAACCATTACTGCTTCGCTTGCCAGTGGTGAAAAAGGTACGGCTGTGGTCGTGGTGGGTGCAACTAATGTTGTAATGGGCAGTGGCAATCCATTTGTTGCAGGTAAAGCAAGTGTCAGCGTGACTGACTTAACCGCAGGTGGCACAGCCACAATTTCTGTAGTGATTCAGGATGACCAAGGTAAGCCTTTTACTCAAGCTGTCGATGTAAAATTCTCTTCTTCATGTTCCACTAAATCTTCTCCAGAAGCAGAGATTAGTTCTCCTGTTCCTTCTGTGAATGGAGTTGCTACTACCACTTATTTAGCTAAGGGGTGTTTGGGTCCCGATCCCATTAATGTTACGGCCAATGCTGGTGGTTTAAACCTTTCTGCTACTGCTTCAATCAATGTGTTACCAGCCAATGTTGGCAGTATCGTATTTCTTTCCGCAACACCACAAAACATTGCCATTTTAGGTACGGGTGGTGCAGAGTCTTCTGAAGTTAAGTTCAAGGTGTTGGATACTAACAGTAATCCTGTAAGCAATCAGCTGGTCAACTTTAGTCTTAACACTACAACTGGTGGTATCGAGCTAGATCCCGTAAGTGCAACGACTAACAACCAAGGGATTGTCCAAACTGTCGTTAAAACCGGTACAGTGGCTACTTCTGTTCGTGTTACAGGTGTTGTCGCAGGTTCGTCCCCAGTTATCTCTAGTCAATCTAGTCAATTAATAGTATCTACAGGCATTCCTGACCAAGATAGTTTTTCACTATCTGCATCGACTTTGAATGCTGAAGGTTGGGATGTTGATGGTACTAAAGTAACAGTGACTGCTCGCTTAGCGGATGCATTTAACAACCCTGTACCAGATGGAACTACAGTTTCATTCACTACTGAAGGTGGTGCGATTGAGGATGCTTGTCAAACGGTAAAAGGGACTTGTAGTGTGGTATGGACCAGTCAACTTGCCAGACCTGAAGGCCAAACGTTGATAGACGCTACTGGCGCATTAGTTCGTCCACCTGTTGCTACACTTGCAGCTAATTTAGGCAACGTTTACGGCCAAAAATACGGCGGTAGAGCAACCATAACGGCTACCGCGATTGGCGAGGAATCTTTCCCTGACCTAAATGGTAATGGCCGCTTTGATGCATCCGAATTTAGCGCCTTTTTAACTCAAAAAGATGTGAGTGGTAAACCTTTCGATTTAGATGATGCTTTTAACGACTATAATGAGGACGGTTTTTTCAACCCTCAACAGTCTGGAGGCCAAGCGGGGGGAGAGCTAGAAGAGTTAATCGATTTTAACTCTAACGGTGTTTTTGATCTCAAAGACAGTAAATACAATGGTGTGCTTTGTTCTGTACCTGCTCATGCTGGTTGTGCAGATGGAATATCTGAACCCAAATCACTCTATGTTCGAGGCAGTTTAGTGATAGTGATGTCAGGAAGTACAGCTTATGCAACACCTAGAGCAGATGTACTTATTGACGATAGCTATAGCCTAAGTAAAGACCAGAGTATTGATATTATTGGTAAGGATGCCGCAACGGTTTACTTCACCATCTCTGATTTACACAACCAACAAATGCCTGCTGGCACCATCGTTCGATTTAAAGCAAGTGCAGGTTCAATAGCTAGTGGTGCAGAATATACATGGCCAAGTAGCAATTATAATGCTGGGCGTGAGTTTAGTGTGTCGATCAAGGGTGAGGAAAAACCTAACGCGGGTACCTTCATTGTCGAAGTTGAAACCCCAAGTGGTGTGGCAACTCAAGTTCTGTCTTTGCCGATAAGAATTAATTAGTCATTAAAATTTGTAATTAAAACGGGGAGCTATATGCTCCCCGTTTGTTTTTGATTAGATACTTGGTAAAACGCCAGCATGGCATTTACCGTGCTGGAGGTTGATTACTCAGCAAGTAAACCGCGGCTACGCAACAACGGTTCGATTCCTGCCTCTTTTCCACGAAATTTTTTATACATCAACATAGGGTCGTCACTGCCACCCTTAGACAAGATGTTGTTGCGGAAGGCATCGGCGGTCGCTTTATCGAAAATGCCATTTTCTTTAAAGGCTTCGAAGGCATCGGCACCTAAAATATCTGACCAGAGGTAGCTGTAGTAACCAGCAGAATAACCGCCCGCAAAGATATGCGAGAAGTAAGTGCTGCGGTAACGTGGGCTGATCTCATTAATCAATCCCATGGCAGCTAACGAGTCGGCCTCAAACTTGGCGGCATCCTTAGGCGAGGTATCGGTTAGGGTGTGCCAATCTAAATCGAGCTTAGTGGCGGCCATATATTCAACGGTCGCAAAGCCTTGGTTGAACTTGCTGGCGGCTTGGATTTTTTTCACCAGTTCCTGCGGGATCACTTCACCGGTTTTGTAGTGCTTAGCAAATTGCGCGAGCACTTCGGGCTGAGTCATCCAGTTTTCGTTGACCTGTGAAGGGAACTCCACATAGTCGCGAGGAACTGCCGTTCCACCTTGTGAGCGATATTCGACATTGGATAACATGCCGTGCAGCGCATGGCCAAACTCATGGAACAGGGTGCTGGCTTCATCGAAGGTGAGCAACGCAGGCTCATTACCCGCTGGGCGAGGGTAGTTCAACACGTTGACAATAATGGGTTTCGAATCGACACCGTTCATATGGTATTGCTTACGGAACGAGTTCATCCAAGCGCCGCCGCGTTTGCTATCACGGGTAAAATAGTCGCCCATAAAGATGGCCATGATCTTGCCGTCTTTATCGTACACTTCCCAAGTACGCACTTCTGGGTTGTATTTGGGTAAGTCGGTACGTTCTTTAAAGGTTAAACCATAGAGGCGGTTGGCCGTGTAGAACACGCCTTTTAGGGTGCTGTCGAGGGAGAAGTAAGGGCGAGTCTGCTGCTCGTTAAAGCTGTACTTCGCAACACGGATTTTGTCTGCGTAGTAATCCCAATCCCAAGCTTGCAGCTTAAACTTGCCGCCTTGGCTGTCGATTAACGCCTGCATATCCGCAACCTCAGCCTTGGCTTGGGCAAGGGCTGCTGGCCAGACTTTGTTGAGTAAGCCATAGACATTTTCAGGCGTCTTGGCGGTGCGATCTTCTAACACAAAATCCGCATGGGTTTTATAGCCCATGAGCTGCGCACGTTCGGCACGTAGCGCGGCAATTTTTGCCAGAATGACTTTGTTATCATTGGCATTATTGTTATTACCACGCTCGATATAACCCTTATAGAGTTTTTCGCGTAGTTCGCGATTATCGGCATACGTTAAAAATGGCGTGATAGACGGGCGTGACGTGGTAAATACCCATTTGCCTTCATGTCCACGTTTTTTCGCGGTTTCGGCGGCGGTGGCAATCACATCGGCGGGTAAACCAGACAAGTCAGCTTGCTTATCAATCACTAGCTCGAAGGCATTGGTTTCGGCTAACAGATTGTCACCAAAGGCTAAGTTAAGTTTGCCGATTTCTTCATTCAGGGCGCGCAGCTTGGTTTTATCCTGCTCGCTGAGGTTAGCACCGCCACGGGTGAACGATTTATAGGTGTCTTCCAGTAATTTGGCCTGAGCCGTGTTGAGCTTTAGGCTGTCTTTGCTGTTATAAACGGCTTTGACGCGTTGAAACAGCTTATCATTCAATAAGATATCGTCTTCGGCCGACGATAACATTGGCGAGACTTCTTTGGAAATCGCTTGCAGCTCTGGAGTGGTATCCGCGCCAGTTAAGTTAAAGAAGACGTTGGATACGCGGGTCACGAGATCGCCCGAAAACTCCATCGCTTCAATGGTGTTGGCGAAGGTCGGCTTGTCTTTATTATCGACAATCGCTTGAATTTCTTCGTGTTGCTGGGCGATACCCGCCTTAAAGGCTGGGAGGAAGTGCTCGGGCTTAATCTTATCGAAGGCCGGAATTTCCATAAAAGTATCATAGGGTTTAAAGAATGGGTTGCTGGCATTTTGGCTGATGATCTGTGCCGACATGGCATTCGGTGCGACTGCCGCCTGCGCCGCAGTATCGCTGTTTTGTGCATTACAGCCACTTAAGGCGAGGGCGAGCGTGATGGCGCTAAAGGTTAGTGTGATTGCACGTGGTTTGAGTGTTCGCGCGTTAAGGGCCTGTGATTTTAGGCTTAGTCCCTTCATGTCAATTCCCCGTTAGGTGATTATTATTCTGTTGGATTAATGGTGTTAACAACCATTAAGCTTATTTTAAGCTGACTGTTTAGCATGTATTCGCCTAAGGGTTCCATCGATTTTGTGTTTTGTTTGTAACAAATGGTTAGCCTGCGGTTTTTAACGGAAGAACTATGGCAAACTGAGCCCCGCACTAAGGCAATATTCGGCAAAGGATAAAGCCATTACTTTGGTGCGTTTGAATGTAAGTCCCTCATCATACAAATAATAAATAGGACCTCTATGGAATTGCCTCAGTTTGACTGTACGAGCCTTTGTCGTCGTTTTTCTTATTCCCTATTAGCCACTGCGTTGTGGACATCGCAAGCAGCAGCGTCATCCACTAGCCTTAGCCAAGATGCGCTTAAGGTGGCCGATTATGCGGTGAGCACCTATGACACGCAGATGGTTAAGAGTTTGGCGCATTTAATCAGTTTTAATACCCAAGCAGTGGAGGGGCAAACACCCGATACCAACCCCGCTTTTATTGGTTTTAAGTCGAGTTTAAAAAGCTTGAGCCAAGAACTCGGGCTCGATTATGCCGACCACGGTTATGTTGTATTGATTGGCCTCGATGCCAATGTT
Source organism: Shewanella sp. 8A (assembly GCF_023475945.1). Classification (NCBI taxonomy): domain Bacteria; kingdom Pseudomonadati; phylum Pseudomonadota; class Gammaproteobacteria; order Alteromonadales; family Shewanellaceae; genus Shewanella; species Shewanella sp. 8A. The sequence goes on along the minus strand of NZ_JAMDJP010000022.1, from coordinate 25,535 downwards.
GTCGATGCCCAACGCTCACAGGTTGAGAAATTAGGAATCGTTACCCACGGCGACGTGCAGCCCGCCAATCCCGCGCTCTGGACTAAGAGCCCCTATGTGCTGGATACCGAGTCTGAACCTGGCAAGCTGATAGGTCGCGGTACCGAAGATGATAAAGGCGCGATTGTCACCGCCATGTATGCGATGAAGGCCATCAAAGATAAACAACTCGAACGGGAAAAACGCATTGAGCTGTTGGTGTATTTAGCCGAAGAGTCCGATTGGGATCCACTAAAAGCCTTTTTAGCCCATTACACTCCAGCGCAGATGAATATCACCATTGATGCCGAGTATCCAGTCGTCACCGCCGAAAAGGGTTGGAGTAAGATTGGCTTTACTGTACCGAATCTTGAGTCAACACAGGAGCAGGGCGTTGCAAAAGTTCCTAGCATAACGACATTCTCAGGCGGCTATTTTGCTAGCCAAGTGCCACAGCAAGCCGAGGCGAAAATTCATGCCATTACCCCAAGCTTGTTTGAACAATTACAGGCGAGCGCCGCAAAGCAGCAGGGGATGAAGTATCGATTCGAGCGTACTTGCGAGCAGGCCGTGTGCGACTTGCATATTCTTGCCGACGGTAAGGCGGCCCATTCCTCTACACCAGAAGATGGGGTGAATGCTGTGACGCATTTGGCCGCGTTACTGAAGCCATACACTTGGCCTAAAACCACGGCGGCACTCACTGTCGCCGCCATGAATGAGTTAGTGGGGTTGGGGATTTATGCCGAGCAGTTTGGCGAGCTGGCCTATAAAGATGATTTTATGGGCGCTTTAACGCTGGCCCCCACTGTCGTTGCGCAAACGAGTAAAGGGACTGAAGTCACCATTAATTTACGTCGACCAGTGGGCAAAACGCCTGAGTTACTCTCAGCCCAAGCCAAGGACGCGCTGAACAAATGGCAAACTGAGCATCAAGTGACACTCATCGACGTGGAAAGTTATTGGGGCGAGCCTATGGTGATGAAAGATGCACCGCATCAGCAAACCTTACTCGATGTATTTGCTCACTTTACTGGCATAGCATCACCCAAACCCGTGGCCATTGGCGGCTCAACCAACAGTAAATTATTCCCCAACGCTTTAAGTTTTGGCCCCGCCATGCCGGGCGTGGAATACACTGGCCACACCGAGAAAGAATTTATTACCCATAAACAGTTTATGCTGAATCTGAAAATGTACACCGCCGCTTTTATTGAGTTAACCGCCGCAAAATAGTGTGCTTTTTAATGGGCTTGATTAATTAAAGCGATGGGTAAAATACAACATAGGGTGAAAGGCGCTGATTTCACGCCAAAACTCATCGGTTTATAAGATAATGGCGGCTAATCCGAAATAGCCGCCATTGCATTTAACCGTTAAAACAAGATAACAACTGTTTATCCGGCTAAAAGCTTTTGCCCCAAAACGAGTTGACTCGTTGTCTGTGGCGCAGTCAAACGCAGACTTTCTCGCCTAGAAATTCTCATCCAATTCACTCAAATTTTGCAATTCTTTGAAATGCCTAAAAGCTGGACAGGCATACAGTCATATTGAAATTATGACGATTTTTATCCCAACTTCGTGCGCGTATTCACATTCCAACATAAATAAATATGATTAAAATCATGCAATTATAAAACCTATAGGTTAGATAATAGGTTTGGGAAACGCGCATGCGTATTTTTCCAGATGGTATATTTAACAGAATGCTGATAAGTTCTTTGCATACAGATAGTTAACTGTGCACGTTTTCACTGATCCAACGAGGTAAACGCGCATGCGCACTAATAAAATGTTAAGCGATAAATGCTCCGACTATTGGAAAGAATATGAAGATAAAGTCGATAGATATTGAAGGAATTGGTGGTATAAAAAGTCTACATATAGATTTTGATGACCATATGAATTTTATCTGTGGCCCAAATGGAATTGGAAAAACTACAGTACTTGAATGTGTAGCGCATTCGTTTTCCGCCAACTCAACAAATATTCTAAAGAGAAACGTTTTGACCGAACACGGTAACTTTAGAGCGACTGTTGAGATAGATAACGAGATTCTGAATTCAAACGTCAAAATTGGAGATTTTGATCCAGACAAACTTTCAAATATTAGTGGCCTGCATCATTATGCAGGAAAATTACTTTCGCTAAAAGTTACTAGAACATTTCAATACCAGCAGCTGCATGCGGTTTCAAAAGATGCTGATAAAAGTACCAGTACATCATTTGAAGAGGCAAAATTTGGTGTCAATATTCATGAGGTTAAGAATTGGTTTGTAAATCGCTATCTTTATTCAGTGCATAAAGATGCACTAACGGATGAACAGCTACACAATTTTGAAATAGCAAAAAAAGCTTTTTCATTACTTAATGAAGGTTTTAGCTTCAAAAAAGTTATTGCTGCTTCCAATGAGATAATGATCGATTCGCCAAGTGGCGAAATCTATTACGAGTATTTGTCATCTGGATTTAAGTCATGCTTGTCAATCATCTTCGGCATAATTAAGGATATAGAGCTTCGCTTTAAATCTCCTTGTATTAAAGCTGATGAGTTTGATGGGGTTATTCTGATTGATGAACTTGAGCTTCATTTGCACCCTGAGTGGCAAGCAAAAATAGCTAGTATATTGGTCGATGTTTTCCCAAAGATTCAGTTTATTGCATCAACCCATAGCCCCCATATTATACAAAATGCAAAACCAAATGAAATTATTGCTTTAGCCCTAAATGAAGGTGATGTGTATAGAAGGCAGTTAAATGGTGGCTCTTATGGTTTTCAGGGGTGGACTGTAGAGGAAGTTCTTACAGACGTAATGGGGATGTCTGACACTCGGACTGAAACTTACCATCAATTGATGTCAGAGTTCGAAGCAGCAATCGATTCAGATAACTACAACAGAGCTAAAATAGTATACCAAGAATTAGAATTATTACTTCATCCTGAAAACCACTTAAGGAAGCTATTAAAATTTCAACTGGCTTCGGTAAAAGGTGAGGCATGATTAAGTTAGATAGATTTCCAAAGCCTAGCTTCCTTACCGATCAGAAAGTTAGTGAACTTGTAGATGAATTTAAGAAAAGTGGATCTTCAGTATGGAATGTAGATCAAATAAAGATACCTTTGCTTAACTCCAGCTTTGGTAAATGCTCGTATTGTGAGTGTGATCTAACGGAAGAGAGCAAATATATGGAAGTTGAACATTACGAAGACAAAAAACATAACCCAGATAAGGTTGTGACATGGGAAAACCTACTGCCTTCATGCAAAAAGTGTAATGGCTCAAAGAGTACACATGACGTGATTTCCGAGCCCATATTGAATCCTTACGTCCAAGATCCTAGAGACCATTTGGCTATGAGGTTTTATCGGATGCGAGGCCTAACCCCGCTAGGAAGAAATAGTATTGACGTAGTCGGTCTGAACAACCAAGAACGACTTGTATTGAAAAGATTTGAAATCGGGAGTCAGATAGCTGACTCCATTGAAATGGCCTGGGAGCGGTATTCCATTTACAAAGAAAACGGCAGAACTCAATCAAAAAACAGGTTGATTAACCTTGTTGAGGGTATTCTTTCGGAGTGCCAGCCAAAAGCAATCTATGCAGCTACCACATCAACTTTAGTGCTCAGTGACACAAGCTTCAATGAGCTTGTTCATGAGATGAAAAGAAATGACCTGTGGAATGATACTTTAGATACGCTTTTGGAAAACTCAAAGGATCTAGTTCTTAAATGCGTTTAACAATTCAAAGCACACGGACGCAGCGAAGCTGCGCCGGTGTTTGAGGCGTTAGCCCATAGAAATTTTTATGCGAAATGCACCTGATACACCAACGACCTAAAACGTTTTTGTCCCAAAGCGAGCCAGTCTCTTTTTTAAAATCGACATCCGAAATGACAGTTGAAACCAACACAAATTCAACTGTCTCTTGAAGAGTTCTTCTGGCGAAACAACTCATTACGATAATATTTTCGCTCTAAATTAACTGTTGGAATAAATCCTAAACAGTTAACTGTATTAACTAGAGCTTGTGACTATTCCAGGGGGATGCTCGGGGTTGTGATATCAGCTTTTAGCACTAAGACAATCAAGAAAATAACGCCCAATAACGGGAATAATCCCAGTACCGCGCCAAGCATCCCTGTGAGCTTAGGATTTGTCGTTTTTTTGCGACCGAGTGAATAACTCAATATGCCGAAAAACATCATGCTAGCGAAGAGCAACAGCAAAATCAGCAAGAACATTGACACAATAAATTCCTTTTTAATTCATATGTTAGAGCTGGATAATATAGAGTGAGTTAATGCTAAGTCAATCTTATTCATAAGGATTGAACGCATGGCGGTAAGCAATAGGTGAGTTTCATCTATTGCTGAGCGAATCCTAAACGCCCGTAAAACAGAGGGTATCGAATAAGATCTAGATGGCGATCTAGCTAGCCATGCTACATAAACCAACATTGAGGCCCGCCTTCAGCATGTGATGTTCCCAGCATTTTACGAATTTTAGAGTGTAAATGTAGTGAGAATTGTTATCAATTGGTGTGTATTGATAATTATTTTCAATTAAAATGCATCTCTCAAACAACAATGATGGGGAATCATGATGCAAAAAACGCTGTTAGCTACACTCATTGCGAGTTTTTTATTCGCACCAAGCACCTACGCAAGTGAAGACAAGTCCGCGACTAATATTGAGGTCATTAGTATCAAGGGAAGTCGTTTAGATAAGGCCGCAACGGCAACCGGGTTACCTTTAACTCTGCGGGAAACGCCACAATCCGTTACCATTATCGATCAAGAGTTTATTCAAAGTTTTTCACTCAATAGTGTCGCGGACTTAATGTTTTTAACCCCTGGCATTTATGCTCAAAAAGCTGAGACCAACCGCTATTTCTTTAGCTCTCGCGGTAATCCCATTACTAATTTCCAGTTTGATGGTGTGCCCGTTAACTATTCGAGTTTCTTTAATGACGCCTCAACTGACACTATATTATTTGACCGCGTCGAAGTGGTCCGTGGAGCAACAGGACTCTTAACAGGAGCGGGCGAACCATCGGCGGCAATTAACCTTATCCGCAAACGTCCTAAAGCGACACCTGGCGGCTATGTCAGCGCAAAAGTCGGTTCATGGGATAGCTACCGCGTTGAAGGCGATGCCTCTGTTGATGTGACGGATAGTGGTGCTGTGCAGGCTCGTTTTGCCGCTGCCTATGAGAAATCAGATAGTTATATTGATCTTGCCAAAGATGAAAACCTTCAAGTTTATGGCGTGCTCACAGCAAAACTCAGTGACAGTACCTTATTTACCCTAGGTGCTGATTACAGTGACCGTGATCCAAAAGGCTCAACTTGGGGTGGTCTTCCTCTATTTTATGCTGATGGCAGTTTGGCCAATGATCTACCTCGCTCGACCACAACCGCTGCCTCTTGGTCGAGTTGGCAACGTAATGGCGCGAATGTCTTTGCCACGCTTGAACATGATTTTGATAATAATTGGGACCTTAAATTTGACGTCGAACATCGTGAAGATGAGATGGATGGACACTTGCTGTATCTCTATGGCGCGCCGGATAAAACGACAGGGTTAGGAATGGGGGCATCGGCGATGATCTATCAATCGACCCGTAAACAAGATGCAGCACGACTATTTGCCTCAGGGCCATTTGAGCTCTTTGGCCGCGAGCATAAATTGACTGCGGGTTTATTGTATTCTAAGCAAGACACAACCGCAGATTCCTATTACCCATTGAATAGCATAAGTATTGGTAACTTCTTCGAATGGGATGGCTCAGTTGCCGAACCTAATTATCCGTCGACGCCAATCTATCAAGAAGGTGAGGAAATTCAAAAAGGGGCCTATCTCGCGACCCAAATTAATTTACATGATCAATGGATGTTGTTACTGGGTGGCCGCATTAGCCAATATAAGTTTGAATCAAACGCGGCGGCTGACTACAACAATAGCGATGTTTTTACGCCCTACGCGGGCCTTATATACAACCTGAACGATAGCATCTCGATTTACACCAGTTATACCGAAATTTTCCAGCCACAGGATGCAAAAGACGCGAACAATAAGCGATTAGATCCCATGACCGGAAATAATATAGAACTGGGTGCGAAAGGGGATTTCTTCGATGAGAAACTGACCGCCAGTATTGCCGTATTTAAAGTGCAAAAGGAAAATGTGGCAGAACGTGACCCAAATTATCCCACACCTCTACCAGATGGTAGCTATCCAATGCGTGGAGTGGACGGAACCAGTAACCAAGGTTATGAAGTTGAGTTAAACGGTAGACCAGTAGAAGATTGGGATCTGTTTTTCAGCTATACCCATAGTACATCGGAAGATCAAGACGGGGCAGCCTTTAGCACTCATCTACCGAAGGATCTGATTCGTTTATCCTCGCTTTATCACTTTGATGGTGCACTCGCGGATCTGACAGTCGGTGGTAACTTAAGCTGGCAGAGTAAAATTTACAAAGATGACGCAGGTCCCAATGGCGAGCGTTCCGAGCAAGATAGCTATTATCTAGTCAATCTGATGACAAGCTATCAACTGACAGACGATGCTAAAGTTCAACTAAATATCAATAACTTATTTGATAAAAAATATTACTCCAGCATTGATTTTTACAACCAAGGTTTCTTCGGTGAACCACGGAATATTGAGTTAAACCTAAGCTATAACTTTTAAATAATCATTCCTGTAAGTTAGAGCTGTAAATGCCGTGTCTATTACGACACGGCATTCACATAACTAGGTGGTCGTAAGGTTCAACATTCGCTGAAAATAACCACTTTGCTTTGTTGGTTTGCCCGATCCTTGCAGAGATAATCGATATCCGCGACTTAGTTTAAATGTTCTTAATCAAACCGGGCGCTTGGCCTTATCTCCAATTCATTGCTTCCATGCCTTTATTACATATCACTTGTATGCCAATCAGCGATTAGTAACCGACGGCTTCGCTACCTGAATGACGGGGATCGGTGGCGCCAAATATCCCTTGGTCTGTCACCATAATGGATTGAGTGCTACCCATGGCTGATTGCACTTTCACCTTATGGCCTTTGGCTTCGAGTAATGAAATGGTATCGCGGTTCAGGCTGGTTTCGACCCGCAGTTCATCGGGGAGCCACTGGTGATGTACCCGCGCAGCATTGCTGGCTTCGGCAATGTTTAAGCCGTGGTCAATTACGTTCATAATGATTTGCAGCGTGGTGGTAATGATGCGTGAACCGCCTGGGCTGCCCGTTACTAAGAAGGGTTTGCCGTCTTTCATCACTATGGTGGGGCTCATTGAACTTAATGGACGTTTATTACCTTCCACCGCGTTGGCATCGCCACCCACTAAGCCATAACCGTTAGGGGTGCCTGGTTTTGCGGAAAAATCATCCATTTCGTTATTGAGTAAAATCCCCGTGCCTTTGGCGACTAAGCCCGAGCCGTAGCTGAAGTTTAAGGTGTAAGTGTTGGACACCGCATTACCCCATTTATCGACCACCGAGAAGTGCGTGGTTTGGTCACTCTCATAGGGCGCTAGATTACCGGGTTTGATTTCTTCGCTTGGCGTTGTTTTGTTCAGGGCAATTTGGCTGGCAATTTTTTGGGCGTAGTCCTTATCCGTTAGTTGTTTGACGGGCACTTTATAAAAATCGGGATCGCCTAAGTATTCGCTGCGATCGGCGTAGGCATGCTTCATGGTTTCAGCCATCACATGGATAGTTTGCGCCGTATTGTGACCGAATTTATCGATAGGGAATTGCTGCAACACATTAAGCATTTCAATAATATGCACACCACCTGAAGATGGCGGTGGCATCGAAACCACCTCATATCCTCGGTATTGACCACGAACGGGTTCACGCTCAACAGCTTTGTAGTGTTTTAGATCTTCTAAGGTCATGATACCGCCAGCTTCTTGCACGGCCTTAACCAGCTTTTCTGCGGTTTCACCTTCGTAGAACCCTTTGGTGCCTTTCTCGGCGATGAGTTGCAGGGAGTGGGCGAGTTCTGGCTGCTTTAAAATATCATCCACTTGGAAGTCGCTACCGTCGGCCTTATAGAAGATGGCTGCTGTGCTTGGCCATTGACTCATGCGGCGCTTTAAGCCTGCAAGGGATACCGCCAAATCTGGGCTAACGCTAATCCCTTCCTGTGCCATTTTGATGGCGGGCGCTGTGACCTGTGCCATGGTCATCGTGCCATATTTTTCAAGGGCTAAACTCATGCCCATTACGGTGCCAGGTACACCGACAGCAAGGCCATGTTCACGGCTTAATTTAGTCACCGCATCGCCATTCTCATCGAGGAAAATGTCTTTTTTCGCCTTTGATGGCGCCATTTCCCGATAATCGATAGCGATAGTTTTATTTTCTTTGGCCAGATGAACGAGCATAAAGCCACCGCCGCCAATATTGCCAGCACGGGGTAAGGTAACCGCTAAACTGAATGCCACCGCCACCGCAGCATCGACGGCATTACCGCCTTGTTTCAAGATTTCAACCCCTGTGCGACTGGCCAAGGTTTCTTGGCTGGCGACCATGCCATGTTTTGCCCATACGGGTTGTGCCGTGGCCATTTGGCTGAAAATCGAAGGCTCTTCAGCATGGAGAGTGGGCGAAGACAATAAAGGCAGTGCCATGGCGATGGCGAGAATTAGAGGTCTAAAAGGTACTGCGCGGCGCATATTCAATCCTGAATTTATTTTCATTATGACTATGCAATGTGCCGAGAATTAGGCTTAATTGCAACCTTGGATCTTGGCTTAGTGTGTTTAACGGATAAGAATTCAACTCATGAGACAACTGATTTTGGCCTTTGCCAGCGCGGTGCAGAGTATTGACGCCGATAATTGGGATAGCTTGATGGGGAGGGATAATCCCTTTGTCCGACATGCCTATTTACTGAGCTTAGAGCAAAGTTTATCGGCCTGCGCCGCCACGGGGTGGCGTCCACATCATCTGTGTGTTTTCGACGCCACCGGCAGTGAATTTGCACAAGAATTAGCGCCTGATACTGTAATCATTAGTCCAAAAGATGCCGCAGATTTTATGGCTTTACCGCTGCTGGTATTGATGCCGCTTTATCAAAAATCCCACTCCTATGGCGAATATGTGTTTGATTGGGCATGGGCGCAGGCCTATGAGCGTCATGGTCTTGAATATTATCCTAAATTATTAAATGCCATACCGTTTACCCCAGTGCAAGGGCGGCGGATGGGGCTGTCGCCTACGCTTTTGGCAGAGGAGGCGCAGCAGCTAAGTCTTGCCGTATTGTCTTGTTTAAATGGGCAATTAGCGAATGCGGATGCGGATACGCCTATGTCCTCTTGGCATAGTTTATTTGTCTCGTCTTCGCAGCAAGCACTATTTACTGAGGCATCGAATCACACCGCCCTTCGGCGTCTAAGCACTCAGTTTCATTGGCATAACCGTGGCTATGCAGATTTTGCAGCCTTTTTAGCGGCGCTCACCTCCCGTAAGCGCAAAAATATCCTTAAGGAGCGCGCCCAATTACAGCCCTATGGTTTGCAATATGAGTTTGTTGCGGGAGCGGAGATTAGCAGTCAGCAATGGCAGCATTTTATTGAATGTTATCAACTAACCTACCTTAAACGATCCGGCCATCGCGGCTACTTAACCCCGACATTTTTTAACATGATCGCCGAGCGTTTGGCCGAGCAGATTGTGCTGTTGGTGGTGAGTGATGCCAAAGGGCAGATGGTTGCGGTCGCGCTGTATTTTACGGGCCGCAACGAGCAAGGGCAGACGTGCCTGTTTGGCCGTTACTGGGGCAGTATTGTCGAGCTTGAGGGATTGCACTTTGAGGCCTGTTATTATCAGGGCATCGAATATTGCATCGCCCATGGCATTGATCTATTTGATGCAGGCGCGCAGGGCGAACATAAAGTACTGCGTGGGTTCGAGCCTGTGGCGCTCTATTCCTACCACAATATTGCCCATCCTGAATTTAAGCGGGCGATTGCGCATTTTACCGAGGAGGAAGCTGCGCAAATGGAAGTGTATATGCAGCAGATGCGTGAGGTATTGCCCTATAAAAAGGGCCAATAGCCACCATAAACCTAAAGCGTCGTGTCAACAAATCCGTTGGCGCGACGCGAATGATGCTATACAAAAAGTGATGTGCTAAGCACATATGACTCAAGACGGCATGTTTGATTAGCTCATTGCTAACCAGATCCCAACACCAATCATTAGGCTGCCGGCGATACGATTTAGCCAACGAATGTTATCGCCGCGACTTAAAAAGATCCGCAAACTTTTGCCACCACTCGCGTAGGCCAACATAGAAGTAAACTCTGTCACCATAATAATACTCAGTAGAGCAAGGAGTTGCGGCGCGACTTCCCGTTCTGCATTAATAAAGGGCGGTAGGAGTGACACCATAAACGCCCAACCCTTAGGGTTGGCAATGGCGGTAATAAAGCCCTGTGAAATTAAGGTAAAGTTACTGGCTCTTGGATTAGTGTCATCATCTCTGAGCATCGCCATCTTGCCTCGAGCACGCCACATCTGCACACCGATATAGCCTAAGTAAATGCCGCCAACCCATTTAAACACCTGAAAAACCTCAGGATAATTAAGCATGATGCTAGCTACGCCCATGACTGCCGCTGTAGCTACCAAGGCAACTCCCACAAGCTCGCCGAGCATCATCCACAGGGTGCGGCGTACACCAATGCTCATCCCGAGTGTCATGGCGAGTGTCATACACATACCCGGGGTGATAGAAACAAAAAAGAACGTCGGAATAAAAACAGCGAGTAAGGCAAAGTCTGGCATGGTCTAAGCGGTCTATATTAAATTAACTGGAACGCTAGTGTAATGAAAATGCTTAAGTTAGCCAACGTAGACAGGATGATGTTTCTTTTTCTATGGCTGAATGGGGTTACTTACCGCTAACTCTCTGTTTCGAATGAGGGAGGAGTAAACCATCAGGATGATTACCAAGAGCTAGTTGTCCAATTTACAAAAAGAACGGTTATGGCTTGTTTAAATATGATTTCCTGTAAACAAGTCTCTTGTAATCGTATCGTTTAAAGATGAGCAGGCTATGCTCGCGTTTTTACATGCGATTAACCGTGAACCCAATTAGGCTGATATTGATATAAGATTCTTAAAACAGTGCTTTTTAAATAATCAATTATGTTTAAATGAGCAATTGTGTAACTTCAGGTTCGCATTCGGTATCAATTAAATATACGCATTCTTGGCTAACAATATAATAACTGTATAACTGAGTGTAAATGTGTTTGCCTAGCTCACCATAACAATCAAGCCGGGTATTTTTTACCGACTTCCATATCGGCCATGGCAACCTAAAATATTCACTGCTTTTTGCGCTGATGTTTAGGTCTTCATCTAACGGAAAGGTAATATTACGATTACCAACGTTACTCAAATAAGTCTGATAGCTTGATTCATCAACTACCTGTAATCCCGCAATGGTATCGAAATGGATTGTCATGGTCACAGAGTCTTGCTGCCAACTAAGTGTTAATGAAAGATTATCTAGTTGGCAATGTACTAATGGATAGGGCTTTAGCGGAGTCTTAAGTGGAAACCAAGGCTGATAGCAGGCATTAGACATGGATTTTTCCTCATTTTTTGAATAGAAAGCAGCGGAATAGAAAGCAGTCTAAGCATAAAGGTCATATTAAGTGGCATTGCAGTTTTATGGCCGCGAGATACGGTAAATTATGTTGATGTGATTTAGTGATTAATATGCAGCATAACTTATTCAATTAAAAAATACCTTAAGAGATTATCTAATAATTTTTGAAACTAATATCAATAAAGCGTGACTTATCAAACTAAGAACTCAGGTTATGCTTGTTCATAATTTTATTTCTATAGTGAGTGAATACGATGATACAAGGATTTTCTACTGCTTATTTGTTTCAATTGTCTCTTATAACCAGTGCTATGTTATTAAGTCCGGCAAGCATGAGTGCGCAAGATAAACCCATTAAAACGACTTCATTAGATAGCGCTACAACGTTTAGCTTGCAGAGTAATTTAACACCTAATGCCTCTATTCCGGCCGATTATTATTGGAATCAATTTGGTTGTTCGGGTGCCAATCTGGCTCCAAAGTTAACCTGGGAACACGCCCCAAAAGGTACTCAAAGTTTTGCGGTCACTTTTTATGATAAAGATGCCCCCACTGGTAGTGGTTTCTGGCATCGAGTGGTTTACAACATTCCATCACAAATCAATCAATTGGAAGGTGGGGTAAATGGAGGAACATTACCCGCTGAGGCGATTGAGGCCAATACGGATTTAGGTAAGCCAGGATTTTTTGGCCCTTGCCCCCCTAAGGGACGTGAACACCGATATGTATGGACAGTGCATGCCTTGGATGTTGCGAAGTTACCGATTGACGCCAATGCTAGTCCCGCCTTAGTGGGTTTTTATCTATGGCAACATCGCCTAGCTGAAGCAAACTTGACTGTATTAGCGGGTTCAAAATAGGAGCAAGCTTATGAAATTTAATTCTTATCACCCCCTCATCGCTTCGCTCGTCATGTTAACAGGCCAAGCATTTATCTCACCTAACCTGATGGCTCAGCAAGCTGCAATACCACAGGCGCAACCTGAGGTTTATGCCACGCTTGATGGTGCTGTTGGCGGCATTAGTTTTACCTCAACCGATAGGCTTATCTTTAGTTATCACCCTTTTTATCAACCTAAAGTCAAGGTGGGTGAATTGTTGGCAGATGGCAAAGTAAACCCATTTCCTAATTCAGATTGGCAACAATGTCATGATCCTCAAGGAAAACCGAAAGATCCTAATACTTGTTTAAATTGGGTTTTAGGTTTGCGAACCGACGATCGGGACCGAGTATGGTTGCTCGATTCTGGCCAAGCTGAACCCCGAATTGAGCCTAAGTTGGTGGCATGGGATACCCGTAAAAATCAATTAGACCGGATTATTCCGTTGCCATTCCCTGTGTCTATTCCTGAATCGCAGCACAATGACTTTGTTATTTCAAACCGTCATCAAGCGATTGTGATTGCTGATGAAGGTATTGCAACGGGTCCTGTTGGTGATAAGGCTGCCTTAGTTGTCGTGGATTTAACCACGGGTAAGAGTCGGCGTGTATTACAGGGGGATACTAGCGTGATGCCTGATCTGAAGCGACCGCTGATTATTGATAGTACCAGTGCCAATCCAAAGCGTATTGACGTGTTTGTTGGCGCCGATGGTATTGCCTTAGACAATGCCCAACATTGGCTTTATTTTGCGCCGATGAATAAGGACAAAGTCTATCGTGTCGCGATGGCAGATCTACTTAACCCAGATCTCAGCCCGAAGGCGCTGTCCGCCAAGGTTGAAGAATACGCGGATAAGCCAAATAACGGCGGGTTAAGCATTGATTCAGCAGATAATCTTTATCTAACCGATGTGGGTGAGCGCGCTATCGGCATTATCCCTGCCACGGGGCGCCAATATCAAACCTATGTGCATGACGAGCGCATGGTGTGGCCTGATGGTGTGAGCTTTGGCAAAGAGGGCTACCTGTATACTGGCGCTGCCCAACTGCCGCTGTCAGCTGCATTAAACAATGGTAAAGCAGAAAATCGTCCACCTTATTATATCTTCCGCTTTAAGCCATTAGCTGCCGGCGTTCCGGGTAACTAACTGTTAAAACCAGGAGTAAATCACATGAATATTGTTGGATTAGACCACTTTACGATCCGTACCCCGATATTGGCTGAAACGGTTCAGTTTTATCAAGTCATCCTTGGGTTAACGCAAGGTTGGCGGCCACGGTTTGGTTTTCCTGGTCATTGGCTTTATGCGCAAGAGAAACCTATTTTGCATTTAGTGGAAGTTGGCAGTCGAGCGTTAGATGCTTATTTGGGCGAGAGCAGTGCACTGTTTGGTTCGGGTCGGGTTGATCACCTTTCTTTTCGGGGGACGAATTTGGCCCAAATGCAGCAGCATCTATGTCGACAACAATGCCCATTTAGGGAGCGAATTGTCCCAGAGATTGGAGAGCATCAATTATTTATTGAAGATCCCAATGGCATTACGGTGGAAATGATTTTTCCCTATGCAAGAGATAACGCCATCGTGGGTGTCGCGATGGAAAGACTGGCAATTTTGCCTGAGGGATCAGCCTAAATGTCGCTAGGCGATCTCGCACGATAGCACAATTGATAACCGTGGGCGTGTTGCCTCATCTAGCTTGTTTTCCCTTGGAGCGATAGCAATGAACTTAATCGATGATCTTCAACAAAAACAATTATGTAATGACCAACATGCCCATCATCACACAATGCCAATTCGTTTAGGTGTTACGGATTTAAGCTTTCATCGGGTAACGGCGGCAGTTGTTGCCCAGATAATGCGACGGATGGGCAAACAAGTTGAGCTAAGTTATGCCCTGCATGAGGCCAATTTTAATCGGCTCAAGCTTGGGCAGATAGATTTGCTTTGCTCGGCTTGGTTACCTCACAGTCATGGCGTGTATCGGCAGGAGGTTGAGATTCAAGCTGCAACGCGTGAATTAGGGCTACATTATGAGCCTTACGCACTTTGGGGTGTACCCGATTATGTGCCTGAAGATGCGGTTTCACGCATCGAAGACTTGCTTAAATCTGAGGTAAAACAACGGATGCGGCCGATTATTCAAGGCATTGGTGAAGGTGCAGGTATTACCCGTTTTTCTAAAAATATCATGGCGCAATATGGATTAGCTGCGGCAGGTTATCAGTTTAGAACGGGTACTCAGGCCGATTGTGTGGCGGCATTTGAATCGGCAGTGTCAGTACGGGACTGGGTCATTGTGCCATTGTGGCATCCGCAATTTTTACACCATCAATATGGTATTCGTGATCTTCAGGACTCAAAAGGGTTACTCGGGGGAAAAGATAAAGCGGTTTTGCTCGCCCGTGAACGCGAGTTAGCGATTAATTTCTCGCCTGCACAAATTCAAGTGCTTGATAGCATAGTGTTATCGAATCAAATTGTTGCAGAACTCGATTATGCGGTTAATCGACAAGGAATGACGGAAGATGAGGCTGCTGTGAACTGGCTAGAAGCCAATCCTTCGCATTTGACGACGTGGTTAGCTCCGCTGCTTAATCCTTCGAATGTCACATCTCAGGAGGTGACATTATGATGAACACTCCGGAATCACGGTTAGTGGCTGCTGGGCTTGAATTACCTGAAGTTGCAGCGGCGCTTGGAAATTACGAACCTTATTCAATTGTTGGTAGCCAATTAATGACTTCGGGTCAGTTTCCCTATTTACAGGGAAAGCTTAAGTATCAAGGACAATTGGGCGCAGATCATACTGTTGCTGAAGGTTACGCGGCCTGTCGTCTTGCTACCCTAAATGCCATCGCGCAATTGAAACAGGCTTGTGGTGAGCTGTCGCGAATAAAACAAATTTACCGCTTAGAAGGGGTGCTAAATGTTCATCAATCTTGCTTTGAACATCCCAAAGCACTCGATGGCGCTTCGGATTTATTGCTCGAGATTTTCGGCGACGCTGGGCGTCACAGCCGAATGATTTGGACTAACCCCGTCATGCCGTTAAACAGTTTATGTTTGGTCTATTTATTTGCCGAGTTACATGAGGATTCTCAACTCGCGCAGCAGACGGCATAAACCTAACCCATGTTTGCGGTTAAAAAGCTTAGCGATAAAAATGCCGCTCGCAGTAAAGCGAGCGGCACCATTCAATCTATCTCGCTCACTGTTGTTACAGTACGCCGCGGCGCATTTGATCGCGCTCAATCGATTGGAACAGGGCAGTAAAGTTACCTTCACCAAAACCTAAGTTGTTCTTACGTTGAATGATTTCGATAAAGATTGGGCCAAACAGGTTCTTAGTGAAGATCTGCAATAAATAGCCTGATTCGTCACCGTCCACCAGAATTTGGTGATGCTTGATACGTTCACGATTTTCGGTCACTTGCGGGACTTTATCGAAAATGGTGTCGTAATATTCGGGAATAATATCCAAGCATTGGATTGAGCTGCCTTCCATCGCATCCAAGGATTTTACGATATCACGGCTTCTAAAGGCTAAGTGTTGTACGCCAGGACCATTGTATTCCTTCAGGTATTCATCGATTTGGTTCTTATCGTTGCCTTTACCTTCGTTAATCGGAATGCAGAAGCTGCCATCGGGTGAGCGCAGGGCGTAAGACACCAGTGCGGTTTGTACGCCGCTGATGTCGAAGTAGCGGACTTCGGTAAAACCAAAGATGTTTTTGTAGAAGTTGGCCCAATGTTCCATGGTGCCTTTATAGACGTTATTGGTTAAGTGGTCGACTTCAATAAAGCCTTTCTCTTGGGTGATAACTTGTTCACTTAAGTCTTCAAAGTCAGTGGCATAGATATTGTTGTCGGCACCGAAGGTGTCGATAAAATAAATTAAGCTATCGCCAATACCATAAATTGCAGGATAGGGCAGATCCTTGGCCGAATCGGCTACGGCTTTGGCGCCGCGCTCCACCGCTACGCGGTGAGCAAAGCTTGCATCTTCTACACGCCAGCCCATAGAGCAAATTGCAGGACCGTGGGATTTGGCAAATTCTGCCGAAAACCCTTCGCGCTCCTTATTGAGCAGGAAGTTAATATCATTTTGTTTGTAGTACAAAATGTCTTTATTCTTGGCTTTTTTCAGCAGTGAAAAACCAAAGTCGATAAACACTTTGTGCATAAAATCGCTGTCGGGGCTGGCGAATTCGGTAAATTCGATACCGAGTAGGCCCAATGGATTAAGTTCGCTTGCCATGATCTGTTCCTCTTGATTAATTCAACACGCAGTCACTCTTTTTGCCTTGTTTGCGGTGGTGACTTACGGCTAGTTGCTTAGTTAATAAACCCTTCACTAGTTCTGCCGAGCAGATTTAGTTTTCTAGCCAGGAGCGGTTGTAGTCTTTACTCATGCAATTTTGCACATGTTCGGTTAATTTCAGTGGGGCGAAGGTGTCCACCATCACTGCATATTCATAGGTTTCTTTTTTGCCAATAGAGGCTTCGGTGCGGCCGGGCTGCGGGCCGTGCGCTACGCCTTTTTGGTGTAGGGTAATGTAGCCTGCTTCAATCCCGGTGCGGCTCATAAAGTCGCCATCGACGTAGTACAGTACTTCGTCACTATCGATATTGTTATGGTAGTAAGGCGCGGGAATGGCGCGCTCATGGAAGTCATAGGGGCGCGGCACAAAGTTACATACCACAAAGTTGTGGGCGGTAAACACTAAGTGATCTGACGGCGGCAAGTGAATTTTGCCAACTTTAGGCGCGTATTCTGTGATGTTAAATGCCCAGGGGTAAACACAGCCGTCCCAACCCACAAGGTCAAAGGGATGCCACTCTAAGGTGGTCAGTTGGTACTTATCACCAAATTTACAGACTAGCGGGAAGGCGCCACGCTCAACCACCGCAGCTTGTAAAACGGGCGTACGCAGATCGCGTTCACAATAGGGGGCAGACTCGAGTAACTGACCGTATTCATTACGAAAATGCTTAGGCACTTCCACCATTGAAAAGGCTTCAATCACGAATAAACGTACATTGCTGTAATCGTTAAATTTGAGCTGATGCGTAGTGCCGCGTGGGATCACTAAGTAGTCCCATTTTTTAATCTCTAGGGTGCCATATTCACTGTAGAGCGTGCCTTCACCTTCGTGTACAAACACCACTTCATCGGCGTAGGCATTGCGGTAAAACTCAGCGGTGTCTTGGGTGACTTTTGCGGTGTAAAGTGCCACATCATTGTTATAGAAGATTTTGTTGCGGGCGCTAAAGAAGTTGCCTTCACGATCGGCTGTACGCGAATCCAGTTTATAGTTTTGGACTAATGAATCTTCCCATTGGGCACCGTGACCGAGGTGGTAGGGCGCGACTTCCAATGCCTTCGTCGGCATATTGTGGTGATATTTATTCGAGTAAATATTGGAAAAACCATGGGTTGAAAACAGCTCCTCACGGTATAGCTCGCCGTTTTCCTTCTCAAATGCGATATGGCGCTTATGGGGTACTTGGCCTTGTTTCACATAAAATGGCATGGTGGATCCTTGAGTTTTATGCGCTGTGAGCTGTGCCTACAGCGCTTATTGTTATGTTGCAAGTTGCATTACTGTGATCTTCTTATCAATTTAGTTGCTTAGATGAACAAAAAAAAGAATAATAAATCTGTCATCTCAATCTAAAAAATAGATGGTATTAACTACTTTACGCTTCGTAGCGATTGCGTGACATTTTTATTCGGCTAAGGAGTCCCCATGCGCATCGATATTGATGCTTTTAATGTGCTGCAAGTGCTGGTGGAAGAGGGTAGTTTTGCTAAGGCTGCCGAGCGTTTGCATAAGGCGCAATCGGCGGTGAGCTATCAGGTTAAAAAGCTAGAGGAACATTTAGGTGTGCAGCTTTTTAGCCGTGACCAATACCGAGCAGAGTTGACAAGTGAAGGGCGGGTGATCTTGGCCGAGGGACAAAGACTGTTACAACACCTTGCCAATATTGAACATCTAGCCAGTCGTTTTAGTGAAGGTTGGGAGCCAAAACTTGAGTTAGTGATCGATGGCGCCTTGCCGATGGAGCCGATTATGACGGCGCTGAAACGAATGGCTGAGCATCAAATCCCGACAAAAATTCAGCTTAATATGGAGTTTTTGGGCGGTGTACAGCATAGATTCGAACGTGATAATGCGGATCTGATGTTAGTTAAAGACTATCGCACCGGCCCCTATTATCATCCACAGCCGCTGCCAGCGATTACTAGCGTGCTGGTGACTAGCGCGTCACATCCGTTGGCACAATTAAACAAAATCAGTTTATCCGAGTTACAGCAGCACGTTGAGTTGACTATCGAAGATTCCTCTCCCAATAAAACCTATCGAGATGAGCTGCAATTCGGCGGTGATAAAGTGTTTTATCTTTCTGGTTTTATTATGAAAAAGAATGCGTTATTAAAAGGACTCGGCTTTGGCTGGCTGCCAGACTTTTTAGTGCAAGAGGAACTTTTGAGCGGTGAGTTGGTGGAGGTCGACTTTGTCGGTGGCAGTCGTTATACCTTTATCCCCCAATTAGTGTCGACGCTTGAGCGGCCCCTAGGGCGTGCGGGTAAGCTATTTACTGAGTTGATTTTAGAGGAATTTGCTAAAGCAGAGCAGTTTAACGGCGTTGGATTAGGATAAACCTCATATTACGAAATGATTTGAAACAACGAGAACAATAAAAATAATCGCCTTTTGACATTTTATGTCATAAAGTGACTCACAGAAGTGGGCGATGTGGATGTAGTACGCCCAGTCAATAAGGACCGACAGAATAAAGGGGAATCGTATGTCTAGACGTTGTCATGAAGTGGATTATGAAATCATCGGCCACAGTATGCAGTTGGTTGAGGTAGAACTTGACCCCAACGAAACCGTAATAGCCGAAGCGGGGGCAATGAATTATCTGGAGCAGGACATTAGCTTCGAGGCTAAGATGGGCGATGGCTCCGAGCCAGAGTCAGGCTTTTTTGGCAAATTAATGGGAGCGGGTAAGCGGGCGTTGACCGGGGAGAGCATCTTTATGACGCACTTTACGAACCTCGGACATCAAAAACGCAAAGTCGCCTTTGCCGCGCCTTATCCTGGTACGATTTTGGCGATAGATCTCGCCCAATATGGTGGCGAGCTGGTTTGTCAGAAAGACAGTTTTCTTGCCGCCGCACTCGGAACTCGCGTTAGCATGAAGTTTAACCGCCGCTTAGGTACAGGCTTTTTTGGCGGTGAAGGGTTTATTTTGCAGAGTTTACAAGGCGATGGCATGGCGTTTATCCATGCGGGTGGCACGCTGATTAAAAAGGAACTAAAAGGTGAGACCTTAAGGGTCGATACCGGTTGTCTCGTCGGTTTTACCCCAGGCATTGACTATGATATTGAGCGTGCAGGCTCATTAAAATCGATGTTTTTTGGTGGCGAGGGGTTATTTTTAGCGACCTTAAAGGGCCATGGCACGGTATGGTTGCAGAGCCTGCCGTTCTCGCGGATGGCCGATCGTATTATTGCTCACGCCCCTTCTGCTGGCGGTAGCGACCGCGGTGAAGGTTCAGTCCTCGGCGGTCTTGGTCGTATGATTGATGGCCGTTAAGATATCGGTCAAATCGACATAAACTGCACACTCGAGTAATCGCGCTTTCTATTGGTCAGGCATCCCAAACTAGCTTATGGGATGCCTTTTTATTGTCGTTTTTGGTTTACTAAAGCGGGTTTTATTTGTGTTTAAGACCTTGCTGAATGCGCTTTTCAACCTGTCTTGATATCAAATACATCATTAAATAACCTGTGCCTAAGGCCAAAATCACCGCCACAACATTTTCTGTATACAATCGATAAGCGTAGAAAGTGCCAATCAGTACGACGATACCACTAAGGCGTATGAGTAGGCTTTGGGTAAAATAGCCATGGGCTTTGAGATTGGCTAACTGATAGCCATTAAGCATCATAAAGATAAAGAACATGGAGAAATGCATTAACACTGGAGCGGCTTTAAGGTATTGCTCTGGGAATAACCAAGCCACCAATGGCTTACTTGCGAATAACATCATCACGAAAAATATTCCGCTGACCCACAACGAAACCTTTGTCAGCCATGATTTAATTTGCTGAACCTCTTCAAAGCGTTTTTCTCGCACGCACACTGCGACTTCGGGTAGTACAAAACGGTAAATGGGGAAGACAAAAAGCAGGGTGAGGTATGTGATCATCGGCCGCACTACCACTTGGAAATCACCCAATTCGTCTATGCTGAAATAAGCAATAGTCAGTAGTACTGTAATGTAAATCATCAAGATACTGGCACCCGCTTCCATCGAGGCGGTCAGACTTTTCTTCATAAATTTGCGTAAATCCGTATCAAAATGCACCGCAGTTAAGGGCGGAGTGGCGATATCCTTGCGCCGTTTGAAGTACATATAGAAGGCAACGATGAGTGATGACAGTGTCATACTGTAAAAGAGTGATGCAATAGCAGTTTGTTGTAACCCATAAAAACAGAATAAAAAGCTGGTGACTTGCGCGAGTGGCTCTAACCAAGTGACTCGATTGGAGATGGCATATAGTCGATACATGGCAATTTGATTGGTAAAATAGACCTTGAACCCCATACTCAAAATAATCCCAACCAATTGAAAATATTCTACATTAAGCTGGAGTTTGTGTTTGATATAAGGCAACACAACGCCCCATGCGAGCAGCACCATTGCGATTAAGCTGTAGCGGAATATATTAGTGATATCCACATCTTGCTTGGTTTGAGAGTAGGTTACTACCATAGAAGAGCGAAACCCTGTCATCAGGATCAGCGATAACGAAATGATATCGATAACAGTGTGATAGAGTGCAAGATCGGCTTTGACTACCCATTGTGCTAACCAAAGTTTAAATAGAAAACCCACGACAATACTGGCTAGCGATGCCCAAAAACCTGCAACAATCGCTTGCTTAACCCGTTGAAGTGAAGTTTGTTCCATATTCAAAATCCAGCGTTAGTTTGCGATCATTATGTGGATGGAATGCATGCAATTCGCTTATGCTTCAAGCGCATCATCCCATTAGATTGGCGACACAATGGTTTTTTTGATGCTTGTTTTATTGAGTTTAAGCTGTGTTGTACGCGAAGGTTTTAAGATGTTTAGCATCGATACGGCTTCAGTTATTGCGCGCCACGGCAGCCGTTTCATCTTATATTTATGCGCCGCTTCATAGTTGCAGAGTCTAACATCCTACCGATTTTCGACCAAACAGCAGAGCGTAAAGATATGATAAATATCAGCATGTTGCTTAGATGTAACACTTGTTGTTAATGTGCCGATATCGATGTAGTCATCGAAATCAACTTAAGGTGAGATAAAAGCGTTGGCTAAAATGTTGGCACACTCAAAAATAGTTGAGCGTGCCAACGAATGATATGCACTAATCAGTAATGATATTGACGATATCGAGGATCTTGCGACTCTTTTCATCCAATTTAATAATTGCGCCCTCAACTTGGATACTGATCCTTCCCTCTCTATCTAAGGGCACAACAATACGTCCGCGGTCATAAATATCGTAATCTAAGATATCACCACGGTGCAGTTTTTTCTGCCAACCTGGAGGGAGAGGCTGACCCTTATCTACTTTCTTCTGTAGGCCAGGAGGTAAGCCAGTATCTCTCTTGTCATGTTCAGGTTTTGCCAAAGTGACCGACGGGGCTAGTAAATTGAGCACGACCCCACCAATCAGTGTTGCAGTTAATTTATTCATACTCACTTCCTTGGGTATTGCATTGTTAGGGCCAATCTAGCTTAGCTTAAATGAACTTTAGCTGAATATATGCCATTAACATCTGAGCATCAGTACGGCTTGCCATTGCTCGTCGGTAACGGGTTGAATACTTAGCCGTGAGCCTTTCGATACTAGGTACATATCAGCTAACTGCGGCAAGCTTTTAATTAAGCTGAGAGGAATGATTTCTTTGAATTGTTCCACAAAGCGAATATCGACCCTTAGCCATCTTGGGTTGCTAGGATCTGACTTAGGATCAAAATACTTTGATTCTGGATCAAAGGCCGTACTATCCGGGTAGGCGTTCGTGACGACTTCGGCAATGCCGACAATACCGGGTACTTTGCAGCTTGAATGATAGAAGAAGACCTGATCGCCAACTTGCATGGCATCGCGCATAAAGTTACGTGCTTGGTAGTTACGGATCCCAAACCAAGCTTCGGTTTGATTAGGCCTTGCTTTAAGATCTTCGATACTAAATTCGTCGGGTTCCGATTTCATAAGCCAGTAATTCATTTTGTGTCCTTTTACTGAAATAACAGTCTTATCGCGTTAATTCCTTGAGTTTATCTTAGTTCTTACTGACCTCCCAGTTAACTGTATTGATGGCTGCGTGTTTTGAACCGTTAAGTCAGTGTTCAGTTAACACCGCTTACCCTGTCATCACTATCGAGTCTGGTATGACTGATGCTGCAATTGCAGCAATGCAATATCACAACTCAATACAAGCAAAGTTGACGAGTTTAGGTTAAACCCAAGCGAGTTTTTCAATCCCTGACTTATAACAAAAGTAATGTTGAAATCAGTGAGGTGTGCTATGGAAGCTTCAACAATGATGACAGACTGTGGTTTATACACTAAATATCTTAAGGACTTCACCGCAGGTGATGCGAGTTTACACCGTGATCGCATGTTGGAATTTATTAGCGATTTAACCGCTCAGGGCTGGTTACTTGCTAATTTTACTTGGGATTATTGGTATAATAACAGTTACTTGGTGGATAAGCCCGCTTATATCCGTGATGCCAGTGTGGCCCAATGCCGCCTATTATTGACCGCAATGACACGTTTAGAGGTTTTTAGCCCAGGGGTGTTAGAGAATATGCGCCGCCAAGGAGTGCTACTGGCGATTATGGAGCGTCTGCAGTGTCTAGAGGCATCAACATCCAATAACCAGGATGTATTTATGAGCCGTTAATCGGGCTTTAGGAAAAGGGGACGACCTTACTCTTTAGTCTAATACTGGATTTTTTTACTTGTGACATGTTCCGTGGATTGGTTAGTTTGGACCACGCTAACCATAATAAAAAGCACGGAGGCCTTAATGTCTGCTTCAAAGACTCAAGCAACAAATCAATCCACTAGTCCACTTAAATATAGTGAGTTTCGGGGAGCTAACGCCCCAAAACTTGTTGAAAAAACCATAGGACAATACCTTAACGATATTGCTAACACCTATCCCGAACAGTTAGCCGTTGTCGTGAATCATCAAAATATTCGCTGGAATTACCACCAATACCTTGCACAAATCGACGCGCTTGCCACAGGTTTACTCAAATTAGGCATAGGTCCAGGGAACCGCGTCGGTATTTGGTCACCCAATAATATTGAGTGGTGTTTAACCCAATTTGCTACTGCGAAAATTGGCGCCATCATGGTGTGTATTAACCCCGCTTATCGCCCTGAAGAATTACAATATGCCTTGACTAATGTGGGTTGTCGCGCGGTGATCTGCGCTGATAAATTCAAGTCCAGCAACTACTTGCAGATGCTCTACCAGCTTGCGCCTGAACTTAAGCAGTGCGCTGCGGGTCAATTGCAGGCTAAGGCATTACCAGAGTTGCAATTTGTGATCCGCATGGGAGCTGAAAAGTCTCCCGGCATGTTGAACTTCGATGATTTATTAATCGAGGTGAGCGAAGATGATAAAGCAATGCTTGCGCGTATTGCCAATGAACTCAGCCCCTATGATGCGATTAATATCCAATTTACCTCTGGCACAACGGGTAGCCCAAAGGGGGCGACCTTATCGCACCATAACATCTTGAATAACGGTTATTTAGTGGCCGAGGCAATGAGGTTTACCTGTGATGATAAGCTCTGTATCCCCGTACCTTTATACCATTGTTTTGGTATGGTGTTAGGTAATCTCGTTTGCTTGGCTAAGGGCGCAGCAGCCATATTTCCGGGAGATTCTTTCGATCCTCTCACGACCTTAGAAGTGATTGAGCGTGAGCGCTGCACCGCACTGCATGGTGTTCCCACCATGTTTATTGCCGAGTTAGAACATCCTGAATTTAAACGTTTTGATCTTAGTTCGTTGCGTACGGGCGTGATGGCGGGGGCGACTTGTCCTGAAGAGGTTATGCGTCGTGTACAGCAGTTGATGTATATGCAGGAGGTGTTAATCGGCTATGGCCAAACCGAGTGCAGTCCGTTAAATCACATTACTGAAATCGATTCTCCAGTGGAGAAGCGTGTTCTCACCGTTGGTCGGGCGTTACCCCATACTGAAGTGAAAATTGTCAATGAGTTTGGCGAAGTGCTGCCGATTAATCAGCCCGGTGAAGTCTGTAGCCGAGGATATTGCATCATGCAATGTTATTGGAATGATCCTGAAAAAACCGCCGCCACAATTGACAGTGAAGGTTGGTTACATTCGGGCGATATTGGCCAAATGGATGAGCAAGGTTACGTGCAAATTGTGGGGCGGATTAAGGATATGATTATTCGCGGGGGCGAGAATATCTATCCCCGAGAAATTGAAGAAAAACTCTATACCCACAAAGATGTGCAGGATGCCGCGGTGTTTGGCGTCCACAGTGATAAATATGGTGAGGAAGTCTGTGCGTGGATTAAAGTCCGCTCAGGGGCGTCGATTACTGAGGAGGATATTCGCCATTTCCTTACCGAAAAGTTTGCCTATTTTAAAGTGCCACGTTATATCAAATTTGTGGACCAATACCCGATGACCGTTACGGGTAAAATCCAAAAATTTAAAATGCGCGAGCTGATGTATCAAGAGCTGTACGAAGATATTAATGCCTAAAAGGCATAAACTTTCAAACCGACCCAAGCTTGAACGCTTGGGTTTATTTTTAGCCCAAAACCACCTACTTCAGTAGGTGGTTATCATCATATGAGGCTTTGCCTGTATACCTACTCATGTTAAATGCATCTTTGATTTTTAGCGAAGTCAAAAGAGG